>JAYRVK010000729.1:0-3448 GCA_041918555.1 Sandaracinaceae bacterium | reverse complement strand
GTCCTCGTGCTCGTCCTCGTCCTCGTCCTCGTGCTCGTCCTCGTCCTCGTGCTCCCGCTCGTGCTCCCGCTCGTGCTCCCGCTCGTGCTCGTGCTCCCGCTCGTGCTCCCGCTCGTGCTCGTCCTCGTGCTCGTCCTCGTGCTCCCGCTCGTGCTCCCGCTCGTCCTCGTCCTCGTCCTCGTCCCCGCCCTCAGAACGGCAACGCCAGCTGCCCCTTCCTCGGCCCCTCCCCCGCGCTCCCCTCCACCTCGAGATCCAGCGCCGCATCCTGGTGCGCGCACCGCACCTCCACCTTCCGCCCCGCCACCGCCTCGCGGGCCTGCCCGAGCGCGAGCATCGGCTGGTTGTTCGTCCGCGACAGGTGCATCAGCACCACCTCGCGCGTCTCGCGCCCGAGCCTCGCGATCAGGTGCGCGGTCTGCGCGTTCGAGAGGTGCCCCGTCCGTGAGCCCACCCGCTGCTTGAGGAACTCGGGGTACGGCCCCTCGGCGAGCATCGCGGGATCGTGGTTCGACTCGATCATCACGAGCTGGCAGCCCTCGAAGTGCGCGGCGAGCTTCTTGGGCACGTGGCCGAGGTCGGTCGCGATCCCCGCCCGCGCGCCGCGGTGCGAGAGCACGAGGGCCACGTTCGGCGCGTCGTGCGGCACCGGCATCGGCTCGACGCGGATCCCGCCGACGTCGAACGGCGTGTTGAACCCGAACACGCGCTTGGGCAGGCGCGGCATCGGCAGGCGCCGCTCCGTGGCCTCGGTCATCCACACCGGGCAGCCGAAGTGGCGCGCGACCTCCTCGGCCTTGCTCGCGTGATCGCCATGCGGGTGGGTCACGACGAGCGCGTCGAGCCCGACCACCTCGCCGAGCGCGCTCCGCATCCGCGCCTCGATCACCGCGGGCGCGACCCCCGCGTCGACGAGGACGCCTGCACCGCCCGCAGAGAAGAGCGTCGCATTCCCGCCGCTCCCGCTCGCGAGGATCGTCACGCGCATCGCCGCGATCCTAGTACCGCATGGGCCGCGCGCGCGCGAGCCTTCCCGCGCTCGCGCCACCATGCGATCCTCCGGGCGTGCGGGGTCGGCTCGGGGTGCTGGCGCTCGGTCTCTTCGCGTGCGGGCCCGCGACCGCGACGGATGCGGGGGCCGGCGCCGACGCGGCCGCGGCGCCCGACGCGGGCACCCCCGACGCGAGCTCGGGGGCCGCGGCGCCCGCGCTCCCGGCCCTCGCCCCCTGCCCGACCGGCTGGCGCGAGGTCCCCGGCGAGCCCGACGGCCTCGTGCGCTGCGACCCGTGGCCCGAGACCGGACGGCGCGACGACTGCGCCGACGACGAGGTGCACCTCCCCGGGACGGCCGGGTGCGCGCGCGTCGGCCCCGGGTGTCCGACCGACGGTTGGCCCACCGACCTGCCGAGCGACCGCGCGATCGTGTTCGTCGACGCGGCGGGGACCGGCGACGGGAGCTCGCGCGACGCGCCGCTGCCCTCGCTCGAGACCGCGGTCGCGAGCGCGCCGGAGGAGGCGATCGTCGCGGTGCGCGCGGGCCGCTACGACGTGGCCGCGCTCACCCCGGCGACCGGCGTGACGATCTGGGGCGCGTGCACGGCGGGAACGATCCTGACGACCTCTCTCGCGGCGGCGCCCGCGACGCTCACGCTCGGATGGCCGCGCTCGGGGGCGCGCGCGCTCTCGATCGTCGACGGCGAGACGAGCGCCGTGCTCGCGCGCGGCGACGACACGTTCCTCGAGGACGTGGTCGTCCGCGGCGCGCTCGAGCACGGCATCGAGGTGCTCGACGGATCGCTCCGCGTCGAGCGCGTGCTCGTCCGCGACGTCCGGGCCGACGACCTGCGGGGAGGCGAGGGCATCGACGCGATGGACGGCGCCCGGGTCGAGATCCTGTCCAGCGCGATCGAGCGCGTGCGCTTCGCGGGGATCCTCGCGCTCGGCGAGGGCACGCACGTGACGGCGCGCGACGTCGTCGTCGCGGACACGGCGTCGCGCGAGTACGACCGCACCAAGGGCCGCGGGATCGACGCCGAGGCGGGCGCGAGCGCGACGCTCGAGCGCGTCGTGATCGATCGCGCGCGCGACACCGGTCTCTTCGTCGCCACGGCCCCCTCGCGCTGCGAGGCCCGCGATCTCGTGATCGCGGACACGCAGCCCGAAGAGGCCACGATGGAGGGCGGGCACGGCGTGACGACCGACGCCGGCGGGGAGGTCCTCGTCGAGCGCGGGTGGATCGAGGGGAGCCACGACGTTGGCGTCATCGCGTTCGGCGACGGCGCGCGCTTCTTGGCCACGGACGTCGTCGTCGAGCGGACGCGGCCGCGCGCGAGCACGGGGACGCTCGGGGTCGGGATCTCGTCCAACGACGAATCCCGCGTGACGCTGACGCGGGTCGCGGTGCTCCAGAGCCACGCGATCGGCGCGATGGCCAGCCGCCTGGCGCGGATCGACGGCGAGGACGTCGTCGTGCACGACGTCGCGGGAGAGGACGCCTCGGGGAGGTTCGGCGGCGGGCTCTGGGCGCAGGAAGGCGGGGCGATGCGGCTCACGCGCCTGTCGATCGCCCGCACCCGCACGGTCGGCGGCATCGCGCTCACCGGAGCGAGCCTCGAGCTCGCGGACCTCACCATCCGCGAGGTCGACTTCGCCGTCTGCGGCGAGACCACGTGCCCCGAGCGCGCCGGAGGCATCGGGCTCCTCTCCCACCTCGGGTCGGGCATCACCGCGACGCGCTTCGACGTGGTGGCGAGCGCGGTGTGCGGGGTCGCGATCGGAGAGGGCTCGAGCATGGACCTCGCCGTGGGCCTCATCGCCGACGCGCCCGTCGGCGCGTGCGTCCAGGTCGAGGGATACGACCTGCGGCGCCTGCAACACGACGTGCAGTATCGAGACGTCGGCGTCCCGCTCCAGGCAACGACCTACGACCTCCCGGATCAGGAGATCCGGTGATCGCCCACGCGCAGGCCGCCGCGCTCGCCCTCGTGAGCTGCGCGATCTTCGCGGCCTGCGGCGATCCGCCCGCCGCGGTCGATGCCGGCCCGGGCCGGGTCGACGGCGGCGTCCTCGCCATGGACGAGCCCGCGCCGCCCGCGCTGACCCCGTGCCCCGCCGGCTGGCGCGAGGTACTGGACGCGTCGGGCGCGACCGTCTGCGATCCGTGGCCCGAGGCGGGCGCGCGCACGGACTGCGCGCCGGACGAGGCGCACCTCCCGGGCACGCCGGGCTGCGCGCGCATCGGCACGAGCTGCCCGGCGGACGGATGGCCCGCGGACCTCCCGACCGACCGCCCGATCGTCTTCGTCGACGGATCCGCCGCGGTCTCGGGCGACGGGACGAGCCGCGACCGGGCGGTGCGCACCGTGGCCGAGGGCCTCGCCGCCGCGCCCGCCGGGGCGCTCCTCGCGATCGCGCGCGGCCGGTACGAGGAAGCACCGCTCGTCGTCGG
>JAYRVK010000728.1:0-2258 GCA_041918555.1 Sandaracinaceae bacterium | reverse complement strand
GGGCCGTCGCACCGCGTCGAGCACCTGATTCGCTGGCGTCGCCGCGACCGCGACGAGCTCGTCCTGCACGGGCCTGTCCAGCGTGACGGTCAGGGGCACCTCGACCGCGTCGGCGGCGGCGACGCGCACGGTCCGGTCGACCGGGGCGGTGCCCGGCGCGGCGAGGCGGACCACGAGCTCACGCGCGCGCGGGGCCCGGTTCCCGATCCGTACCGGCAGGAGCAGTCGATCGCCCACCGTCGCGTGCTCCGGCACGGGCGCGTCGATCGTGATCTCCTGATCGACGCGCACGTCGATGCTCGTCGACCAGATGAAGCCGTCCTCCGACCAGACCACCGCCTCGACCCGGTAGGTCGTGATCGCGTCCGCCAGCCGCACCTCGAAGGGCGTGCGGCCCGAAGGGTCGATCGGCAACGACGGCACGAACATCAGGGTGGCCGGGAAGCGCTCGCGGACCACGCGGGCCACGGCGGCCGCGAACGCGGAGCCGCGCCCGTGCCCGATCGTCCCCATGCTGCCGAGCCCGATCGTCCCGTAGCCGGCCCCGCCGCCCCCGCGCCCCGTGCCGCTGAGCCCGAGCCCCCCCCGGCCGTAGCCGACGCCGACCCCCTCGCCGAGGAGCGCGCCCTCCGAGGCGCGCGCGACCATGGCGTCGCCGATCTCCTCCTCGCTGACCTCCGCGGCGGCGCGCTGGTACGAGGCGAGGAGCGCCTGCAGGATCTCCTCGGCGGAGGACTGGATCGACAGGGACCGGAGCAGCTCGTCCTCGCCGGAGGCGACCGCGTAGGGCGTGCCCTCGGTGACCGCGCGGGCGAACGGATCGCGCGTGTCGTCGGCCGTGCCCGCGCGGCCGTCCGGGCCCGGCGAGTGAAGCTCGATGCCCGCGGCCTCGACGGCCAGCGTCAGGGCCGGCGCGCCCGCCCGGTGCAGGGTGAAGTGCCCGCCCCACGGATCGAGCAGCGCCTCCGGCTCGATCACGCCTCGCTCGACCATGCGGGGCAGCCAGCGCTCGAAGGGCTCGCGGGCGGCCATGCGCTGGCCCACGCTCGCCTCGTCGCCGGGATCGAGGTACCCCGCGAGCTGCACGGCGAGCTGCACGAGACGCCGGCGCGCGACTCGTCGTGCGACCGACTCGTACGTGAAGCTCGGGTCGGCCGCGTGCAGCATCGCGATCGTCACGGGCTCGTCGCCCAGCGTGACGGGGGGCTCGTCGAGCGACTCGAGCAGGTCCGGGCGAAAGCGGCGCGCGGTGCCGCGCCCGACCGTCACCTCGTCGAGCCGGTCCTCGGCGAGCGCGGCGTCGAGCAGCTCCTCGACGCCCGTCATCATCGGGCCGATCTCGCGACGTCGCAGCTCGTCTGCGCGCGGGAACGGATCGCGCAGCGCGCCGCGCTCCCCGTCGTCGGCCAGCTCCCCCGTCTCCTCGGGCGGCAGGCCCAGCGCGTCCAGCAAGGGCGGCGCCGGCGTCGGGACCGGATCGGCGCTCGCGTAGGCGGCGAGCGCCGTGCGCAGGAACCGCGCCGACGCGTCCGTGGCCGGATCGATCAGGGCCTCCTCGAACGCGCCCTCCAGCCAGGTGAACGAGAACGGGGACTCGCCGGCGTGCGCCGCGAGGTCGCGCACCAGGATCGCGGCCCACGCGCGCGCGGCCGCCCCTGCCGGCGTGCGCAGCGCGATCGTGGCGCGGTCCCGCACGCCGTACACGTCCCGATCGGCCTCGAGCCGCGGGAAGGCGGGGCCCGGCGGACGCACCAGGACCGCGTCGAGCGCCCCCGTCCCCTCGGCGACTCCGTCCTCGACCAGGGGACGCGCGCGCACGTGCACGACGCCCAGCCAGCCGGGCGGCAGCTCCATCCGGACGCGGTTCTCGCCCGGGGGGACGACCCTGCTCGTGATGAGCGCGCCGTCGCCGACGAGCTCGACGATCACGGGCAGCTGCGCCGCCGACGGCCGGCGCGCGAGCGTGACCTCGATGGGCCGTCCCAGCGAGACGACGGGCGCGCTCACCCGCGGCACGACGCGCGCGTCGCGCAGCACCGGGACCTCGACCCGGACGGTCCGCCCGAGCGGGCCGGCCACGTGCACGACCAGGGTCGTGAACGCCGTCTCCTCCTCGTCGCGCCGGGTGGCCGCGCCGCGGGCCAGCCGGACGGGCACCTCGGCGATCCCGCGCGCGTCGGTGCGCACGCGCTCGGGGCGTCCCCGCACGGCGGCGCCCCGCACCTCGATCTCGGTCCCCGCCGGCGGCGGCTCGCCCG
>JAYRVK010000727.1:0-7995 GCA_041918555.1 Sandaracinaceae bacterium | reverse complement strand
CGAGGTCGTCGATCGGGAGGCCGTCGAGCGCGGCGCGGAGCTGCGCCGGCGTGACGGTGTGGATCGCGGGCCCCGGCTCGCAACGTTCCGTGCGGGTTCCACCTCGGAGCGGCGCGACCACGAGGTGCGGCGGGAACTCCTCCGCGAGCCGCGCGAGCGGACCGCGACCGTAGAGCCCCTCGCGCAGCGCGATCAGATCGCCGCGGACCGACTGCGTCGTGAACGACCACGCGAAGGCCACGCCGTGCCACCCCTGCGTGGCGAGCGAGCCGTAGAGATCCGGTCGCGCGGAGAAGACGTCCGGGAGGTTCGCGAGCGCCTCGTGCTGCGAGACGTGGTGGACCCAGTCGAACGGCGAGCGCACGGGCTGGCCGTCGGTGCCCGTGAGCCGGCTCGTCAGCACCACCGCGTACTCGCGCTGCTCGTGGAGCGGGAGGATCGGGCGGAGCACGAGGGTGTTCGACTCGCGCTCGTAGAACCAGAGCATCTCGTCGATCGTCTCGAAGGGCGTCCCGTCGCGGCGGCCGTCGATGGTGTTGGGCCGATCGAGGACGCCGTCGAAGTCCGTGTCCTCGCCCGGGTCGAGCGCGCCGTCGCGATCGAGGTCCTCGTCGACGGTCTCGTAGATCAGGTTCGACTCCCCTGCGCGCGGATCCGCGTCGTAGTACGCGTCGGGGCGCGCCGCGACGCGCGGGAAGAGCTCGCTGTTCACGTCGAGGGGGACGGGTACGCCGGTCTCGAGGTCGATCAGGTAGACGGCGTGGCGCTGCCAGTCCTCCGTCGAGAACTGCCCGCGGCCCTGGCGGCGCAGGACCTCGTCGGTGTCGATCGGCGCGTCGAACCCCACGGTGATCGGCGCGAAGGTCCCCCAGCCGTCGAGGCGATCGAAGCTCTGGCGCAGGCGCCGCTCCATGCCCGAGGGCGCGACGAGGCTCGCGTTGATCCGGCGGCCGTTCGGCGCGGTGGGATCGGGCCACGTCGCGATGTCGTTGGGGAGCGGGATCTCGGGGAGCGGCTCCGCGGTGAGATCCCAGACCACGCGCGGTCCTTCGCCCGGCGGCGTTTCGAAGAAGCCCTCCGGGAGGCCGCCGCCGTCGCAGGCGGCGAGCAGGACCAACGACGAGAGCACGGCGGCGCGCATGTCGCAGGAGACTCTAAGCCATCGCGCGCGTCGTTGCTCGGCATGCTACGCCGGGGCCATGAGCATGAACGCCATCGCGGTCCTGAAGATCGATCCGGAGCTCGTCACGGCGGCGCTCCCCGCGCTCGAGGGCGAGCGGCGCCGCGGGGCGAACGGAGAGCCCGTGCGCGTGCGCGCCCTGACGAACGCGGCGCTCGTGCACCTCGACGCCCCGCTCGCCGAGGACCCCGAGGTGCTCGGCGCGCTCCTCGCGATGAAGCTCGGCGACGTGCTCGCCGCGCACGGGGAGCCACGCGGCGTGCCGGTCTACCCCGAGTCGTACGCGCTCGCGGCGACGAGCTGGGACGCCGCGGTCGAGGAGCTCGGTGACGGCGCGGACTGGATCCCGCTCCCGGACGCGAAGCCCGCGCTCCCCGACCTCTCGGCGATGCTCGGTCCGGGCGGCGCGGCCCAGCTCGCGGGCTTCGCGCAGCAGCTCCAGACGGAGGACGGCGCGGCGATGCTCCAGCAGGCGATGCAGATGGCGCAGCAGCTCGCCTCGAGCGGCGCGCTCGCCGACCTCGCGAAGAAGATGAGCGGCGCGGCGAGCCCGGAGGAGGCGCTGCGCGGCGCGGGCGCGGATCCTGTGGCGCTCGGCGGCCTCGACCTCGGCGCGATGATGGCGCAGGCCCAGTCGATGCTCGCCGCGAACCCCGACCTCGAGCGCCAGCTCCGCGAGCAGCTCGGCGGAGTGCTCGGCGAGGACGACGAGGACGACGACGCCTGACCGTGACCATGGGGACGCGATGTTGACAAGTCGAAGAATCCCCGAGAATCCGAGGTCCGCGGCGCTCCTCGTTGACAATCATGTCAACTGTCAACATCGCGTCCCCAGGGATCGTCAGCGGCCCTCGAGCTCCTCGAGGGTCTTGGGCCAGCTCTTCTTGAGGAGGCGCGAGAGGGATCGGTCCGCGAGGAGCTTGCCCTCCGTCTGGCAGGTCGGGCAGTAGTTCGCCTCGTTGTCCGCGTAGCGGATGCGCATGATCGTGCCGCCGCAGACGGGGCAAGGCGACTTGTACTTTCCATGCACCGCCATCTCCGGGCGGAACGCGGTGACGCCCCCGGGGAAGCCGTCGCCCGCCTCGTCGCGCAGGCGATCGGTCCACTCGATCAGGACCTCGCGCGTCGCCTCGTGGAGCGCTCGCATCTCGTCGTCGCTCAGCTGATCGCTCCGCCGCATCGGCGAGAGCTTGGCGCGGTGGAGGATCTCGTCGCTGTACGCGTTGCCGATCCCGGAGAGCAGGCGCTGGTCGGTGAGCGCGCGCTTGAGGGTGTGCCGTTCCCTCGTGATCGCGGCCGCGAAGCCCGCGAGGTCCACCTCGAGCGGCTCCGCGCCGCCGCGGTCGTGCTCCGCGAGGTTCTCCTCGCCGCGCACGAGGTGGATCGACGCGCGCTTCTTCTTGCTCGCCTCGCGCAGCAGCAGCGTGCCGTGATCGAAGTCGAAGCCCGCGAGGCCGATCCGCGCGGGGATCTTGGCCTTGGGCGCGTCCGCCCACGCGAAGCGCCCCGCGACCATCAGGTGGATCACGACGAAGAGGTCGTCCTCGAGGTCGAGCACGATGCGCTTGCCGATGCGGCGCACGCCGGTCACCGCGCGCCCGATGACATCGTCGACCCGCGGCTCGACCGATCGCAGCACGAACGGGCTCGCGAGGCGGATCCCCTCGAGGTGGTGCCCGACCGTGCGCCGCTCGAGCGCCTCGAGGTAGATGGCGACGTCCGGGAGCTCCGGCATGCGGCGAGGCTACCGCTTCCGGCCCGCCCTTGGCGACGCCTCGGCGATGATCGATGCTGCCTCGCATCATGCGCTGGCTCGTCTCGATCCTCGTGCTCGCTTCGCTCGGCTGCGACGGCAGCCCCCCCCCGACCGACGCGGGGCCGCCGCCCGTCGACGCGGGCGAGGCCCCGATGGACGCGGGATCGACCGACGCGGGCTCACCACCGCCGGCGTGCGACTCGACGGGCGGCGGCGCGCTCCCCTCCGGCCTCGAGACGCTCGCGTACCACGACGGCGACGGCGCCGCGCTCCTCGACACGCAGACGTGGGCCGTCACCTCGGGCGGCGGCGAGCAGCTCCTCGCGCAGCAGCGCGCGTTCGAGCAGGCGCGCTTCGCGATCGAGCGGCCGACGCGCGTCCACGGCTTCCGCGTGCGCTGGGGCGGCGTCGGCGCGCTCGCCCCGAGCGACACGCTCGCGGCCGGCCTCTACCGCGACTTCGGCCACAACGGCTTCGACATGTGGACGCCGTCCCCGTACTGGACGGGCACGCGCTGCGTCTCCGAGCTCGACGCCGACGGTTGGGTCACCTACGCGCTCGATACGCCGGTGGAGATCGCACAGCCCGGCCTCGTCTACGTGGGCCACGAGCGCGCGGGCGCCGGCGCGCCCGGTTGGTTCTTCGACGGGAGCACCGACACGACGGACGGGAGCTGCGACGCGTTCGACTCGTGCCGCATGTCCCTGAACCTGCCGGACCTCGAGCCCTCGCAGTACAACGGCCTCTCGCTCCCGCTCCCCTACGACTACCTCGTCGAGCTGCTGGTCGAGCCGATCGGAGACGTGCCCGCGACCACGTACTTCGAGGAGGTCCCCGACCTCGCGGTGTCGAACCGCGTGTCGTTCGGCGACTTCGACGCCGACGGCTGGGACGACTTCGTCACGACGGGCCCGCGGCTCCACCGCAACCGCGGCGACGGGACCTTCGAGGACGTGACCGACGCGAGCGGGCTGGGCGCGCTCGGCGCCAGCGGGCAGGGCGTGTGGGGCGACTACGACAACGACGGTTGCTTGGACCTGTTCGTGTTCTCGGAGTCGCTGACGGCGCCCGATCGGTTGATCCACAGCGAGTGCGACGGAACGTTCACCGACGCGACGGCGGCCTCGGGGATCGCCGACGCGCTCCTCGGCGAGGCCTGTGGAGCCGTACCGGACGTGCGCGCGCCCGCGGCCGCGGCGGCGTGGGTCGATCTCGACGCGGACGGCTGGCTCGATCTCTACGTCTCGAATTTCATCTGCTGGGAGACCGGCGAGACCTATCCGGACTACGTGTTCCTCAACCAGCGCGACGGCACGTTCCGCGACCGCAGCGGGCGTGACGGCTTCTCGGGCGCGCGGCAGGCGAGCCGCGGGGTGGTCCCCATCGACGCGGACCGCGACGGCGACGTGGACGTCCTCGTCACGCGCTACCGCCTGCACCGCAACGCGTACTTCGAGAACCTCGGGGGCGGGCGCTTCGCCGACCGCGGCGGCGAGCGCGGCCTCGAGGGCGTGGAGGAGCGCGGCTACTACGGCCACACCATCGGCGCGGCGTTCGGCGACCTCGACAACGACGGCGACTTCGACTGCGTGCAGGCGAACCTCGCGCACCCGCGCTTCTTCGACTTCTCGGACAAGACGCAAGTCCTCTTGCAGGCATCCAGCGGCGTGTTCACCGACGGCGCCGGCGACTGGGCCGCGCAGGACCTCGTCGCCGACAACGGCCTGCGCTACCAGGAGACGCACTCGCTCCCGCTCCTCGCAGACTTCGATCGCGACGGCGACCTCGACCTCGTGATCAGCGCGGTCTACGACGGGCGCCCGACGGACTTCTACCTCGGCGACGGCGACGGGACCTTCACCCTCGACGTCTTGAACGCGGGCATCACCGTGGAGAACGGCTGGGCCGCGGCGGGCAGCGACTGGGACCACGACGGCGACGTCGACCTCGCGATGCAGCGCTTCTTCACGAACGAGATGGCCTCGAGCGGGCACTGGCTCTCCGTCCGCGTCGTCGGCAACGTGATCGCGAACCGCGCGGCGATCGGCGCGACCGTCGCGGTGACGAGCGGGGGCACGACGCGCCTCCGCTTCGTGCAGGGCGGGACGAGCCAGGGCTGCCAGGACTCGATGTACCTCCACTTCGGGCTCGGCGACGCGACGAGCGTGAGCTCCATCGAGGTGACGTTCCCCGGCGGCGCGCGCGTGACGTACGCGGGCCCGTTCGACGCGGACCAGCGGCTCTGGCTCATGGAGGACGGGGCGGTCCACGAGGGCTGGGCACCGCCTCCTCCGTGAGCGCTTCGGCCGCGCGCGCTCCGGGAGTACGCTGTGCTCCGGAGGCATCGATGCGAGCTCGTGTCATCGGTCTTTGCGTGCTCCTGATCGCCGGCTGCAACGCGAGCCTGAGCGCCGGTCGCGACGCCGGGCCCGACGGCGGCGGTCGCGCGGACTCGGGGATGGTCACCGGGTGCGACGCGGCGGACGACGCGGACGGCGACGGGATCGCCGACTCGATCGAGGGCCCCGGCGACAACGACGGCGACGGGGTCCTCAACCCCGACGATCCGGACAGCGACGGCGACGGGATCTCCGACGCGGACGAGGGCAACACCGGCGGCAACCCCTGCACGCCCGGGGACTCCGACGGCGACGGCACGCCCGACTTCCTCGACGCCGACAGCGACAACGACGGCCTCTCCGATGCGCGCGAGCGCGAGCTCGGCACGGACCCCTCGGCGATCGATACCGACGGCGACGGCGTCACGGATCTCGGCGAGGTGGACGGCTCGGGCACCAACCCGACCGACCCGACGAGCACGATCCCCGAGGGCGACTTCTTCGTCGTGCTCCCCTACCTGGGCGAGCACCAGGAGCGGCGCCTGCGCTTCGGAACGAACATCGAGCGCGCGGACGTCTTCTTCCTCGTCGACATGACGGGCTCGATGGGTGAGGAGCGCCAGAACCTCATCACCGGGCTGCTCACCGTGATCATCCCCGGCGTGGAGGGCGCGATCCCCGACGTCGAGTTCGGCGTCGGCGGCTTCGACGACTACCCGACCGGCGGCTACGGCGCGGACTGCGTCGTGCTCGACATCCTCGGCACCGGGAGCGGGCCGCGCTGCGACACGCCGTTCTACCTCCTGCGCGAGATCGCGCCGGCCGAGCAGGACCTCGGCGGCTGGAGCCTCCCCGCGAGCGCGTCGCAGTGCCCGTTCGATCAGAGCATCCGCAACATCGGCCGCATCACGGGCACGCCGAACGGCGAGCAGGACATCCAAGAGGCGGTCGAGGGCTTGCCGTGTCACTACGGCGCCGACGCGCCCGAGAGCTACGGCCCCGCGCTCTTCGCGACGGCGACCGGCATGGGCCTGAGCTGGCCGGGCGGCATGGTCCCCGCGCGCAGCTGCCCGTCGATCCCCGACGAGCCGGCCGCGCGCCGCGGCTACCCGTGCTTCCGCCCGGGCGCGCTCCCGATCGTGCTCATCTTCGGCGACAACACCTGGCACAACGGCCCGGGCGGGGCGTCGCCGTACTCGTTCCCGTCGCCGTCCTACGACGAGACGGTGGCCGCGCTCGACGCGATCGGCGCGCGCGTGCTCGGCGTGAACTCGGGCGACGCGCGCGGTCACTTCGAACAGGTCGCGCGTGACACCGGCGCGGTGCGCGCCGACGGCTCGCCGCTGGTGTTCGACATCGCGTCGAACGGCTCGGGCCTCACGAGCGCGGTCGTCGACGCGGTGACCGAGCTCGTCGGCGGCACCCCGCAGGACGTGAACACGCGCCGCGATAACGTGCCCGGCAACCCGGACGGCTTCGACGCGACGCAATTCATCTTGTCGATCGTCCCCTTCGAGGGCTACGGCGCGGGGGGCGGCCCGGGCGGCTACGAGAGCAAGGACGCGACGACGTTCTACGGCGTCATCCCCGGCACCACCGTCGAGTTCACGATCGACTTCCACAACGCGGTCCGGCCGGGCGCGGACGTCGCGCAGATCTTCCAGGCGCGCATCATCGTCGTCGGCAACGGCGTCACGGACCTCGACGCGCGCAACGTCTACATCGTCGTCCCCCCCGAGGGCGGCACGATCCTGATCTGACCGTTCAGTCGAGGCCGAGGAGGTTCGGCGGGAGGCCGCAGTCGGCGACCGCGCGGCGGCAGCGCTCGGCCGCGCGCGCGATCGCGCAGTCGGCGTAGCGCGTGAACACGTCCTCGCAGGAGAGCGCGGTGCAGACGTTGAGCACGTCGTCGATCGTGGTGGCCGCGCAGCTCTCGACGATGCAGCAGCTCACGTCGGGGTAGAAGCGCGCGCATCGAGTCTCCTCGTTGAAGCACGAGAGCGCGTTGCGCACCGCGCAGACGCGGCAGGTCTCGTCGCGCTGCAGGCACCCGACGATGCAGATCTGCAGATCGCCGCAGCCCTCGATGCACTCTCCGGTCTCGGGCCGGCAGACGTCCATCTCGGGGAACGGCTCGACCGGGAGCACGCAGCCCGCGTCGGGCCCCGCGTCGAGGCCCGGTACGCGCGAGTCGACGCCCGCGTCGCGCGCGGGAGGCACGAACGCGTCGCGCGCGGGCGGGACGGTCCCGTCGAAGAGGATCGGCCCGCTCCCGTCCATGCCGCCGTCGCGCGGGACGATCGGCGGCCCGTCGAGATCGTGGGCGAGGTAGCAGCCGCCGAGCGCGAGCGCGAGCGCGAGGGGAGCGCGGCGCATGAGGTCTAGCCGCCGACCTTCGCCTGGAGAGCGGCGATGTCCTGCTCGCACTTCGCCACCCGGGGCGCGAGCGTGAGGTGCGACGAGAGGAGGACGCGGAGGTCGTTGACGGTGCCGGCGAGCTCGGTGACCGCAGTGGCGACGCGGATCTCGGACTCCACCATCCGGCCGGACAGCGCGTCGATGCGGCGCCCGTTGTGCTGGATTCGCTCGGAGAGCTCCTCGCGCGTCGTCTCGAGCTCCTCGCGGGTCGCGGCGAGCTCCGCGCGCAGCTCCTCCCGCGTCGTGCGGATCTCGTCGCGGATCTCTCTCAAGATGCTCGTGGTCAGGTCGGTCGGCTCCAT
>JAYRVK010000726.1:0-1827 GCA_041918555.1 Sandaracinaceae bacterium | reverse complement strand
CGGTGACCGAGCGGCACCTCGTGATCTTCGTGGCGCCGCTCGCGCTGCGCCTCTTGCCGATGATGTTCCGGCTGCGCGCGTTCGATCGGAGCCTCGTGTGGGAGGCCGCGCGCGGTACCGTGGTGATCGTGGTGCCGCTCGACGCGCCGGCGTCGCCCAATCGCTTCTTCGTCGAGCCGTTCTGGACCAGGCACGTGGGGAACGCGTTCGAGCGCGGCGACGGCACGATCGCGCTCGACGTGGTGCGCTACGACGACTTCGCGTCGAGCAACGAGTGGCTCTCGCACGTGGCGAGCGGCGACCTGGCGCGCGACACCGACGGGTACCTCGCGCGCGCGGTGATCGATCCGAAGGCCGAGTCGATCGCGTTCGAGCGGCTCCGCGACCGGACCGGCGAGTTCCCGCGCGTGGCGCCGGGCGTCGACGCGCGCCGGCACGGGACGCTCTATTGGACCGAGCACTCGAGCAGAGAGGTCGGCCGCTTCGGGCCGCCCGACACCGTGGTGGCGCTCGACGTCGAGTCGGGCGCGATCGACGCGTTCACCTTCGAGGGCGGGCACAAGCCCTCGGAGGCGGTGTTCGCGCCGCGCCCGGGCGGCGACGCTGAGCGCGACGGCTGGTTGATCACGCAGGTCTACGATCCCGACGCGCACGCGACGTACTGGGCGGTGCTCGACGCGGCGCGGGTGAGCGAGGGGCCGATCGCGACGGCGCACCTCGACCACCACGTCCCGCTCAGCTTCCACGGGGCGTGGTGGCCTCGGCCTTGATGATGAGGTAGCGGAGCGGCGCGTCCGCCGAGCGGTTCGCGATCGCGAGGACCTGGCCGTGCGCGAGGTGGACGACGTCACCCGGCCCGAGCCGGTGCGCGGTGCCGTCGACGCTGGCCTCGCCGTCCCCCTCGAGCCCGATCACGATCTCGGGGTCCTTCTGCTGGACGTGCCGCCCCACCGAGCCGCCCGGGTCGAGCTCGCACGAGAGCACCGCGCTGAAGGGCGGCGCGCTCGCGCGGCCCAGGAGGTTCCACACGGTGACGGTGCCGACCCCGCCGAAGAGCGCGGTGCGCGCGTCGCCGGGTCCCTTCTTCACGATGCCCACCCGGCGACGGTACAACGAGGCCAAGGGCCCGACGCGAATTGGTTCAGAAAAGCCCATGAGGGTCGGCAACGCATGAGCGTGGACGCGTCGGTCGGAGGGAAGGGGCGCGCGGCGACCGCGGCGGCGGAGCCGGAGGTGACCCCCGATCTGGCCGAGGTGTTCGACGCGCACGCGGCCTACGTCGGGCGCACGCTGCGCTGCCTGGGGGTGCGCGAGCGCGAGATCCCCGACGCGATCCAGGACGTCTTCCTCGTCGTACACCGGCGCCTCGCGGAGCTGCGCAAGCCCTCGGCGCTGCGGAGCTGGCTCTACGCGATCTGCGTGCGCAAGGCGATGGCGCTGCGGCGGAGCGCGGCGCGGCGGCGCGAGGACGCGGCCAGCGACGAAGCCCTCGAGGGGATCGACGGGCGCACGCCGCACGACGAGCTCGAGCGCACGCGCGCGCTCGCGGCCGCGCTCGCGATCCTCGAGGGCCTCGACGACGAGAAGCGCGCGGTGTTCGTGCTCTACGAGGTGGAGCAGCTCCCGATGCGCGAGATCGCCGAGGCGCTCGAGATCCCGCTCCAGACGGGCTTCTCGCGGCTCTACGCGGCGCGCCGCGAGATCGGCCGCCTGCTCGAGCGCAAGAAGGCGCGCGGGGAGGTGGAGCGATGATCGAGCCGCGCGATCCCGAGCTCGACGCGTTCGTGGAGCTGCTCCGGTCGGCGACGCCGCGGCCCGAGGAGCTCG
>JAYRVK010000725.1:0-3939 GCA_041918555.1 Sandaracinaceae bacterium | reverse complement strand
TCGTCGTCCCGAACGAGGGCCGCGCGTTCGTGGATCCGACCGGCCAGGTCCGCATCGGTCGGGTGCTCGTCCCGACCGGGGACGCGCCCGCGATGGCCGCCGCCGTCGAGCGGGTCGGGTGGATGGTCGACCTCGCGCGGGCGCGCGGGGTCGAGGCGGAGCTGCTCCACGTCGCGGGCTCCGGCGGGGCCGCGCCCGAGGTCGCGCTCCCCGCGCATCCCTCGATCCGCTGGATCCGTCGCACGAGCGGGGGCCCCCTCGAGGAGACCATCGCGGACGCGGCGCGCCGCGCGGACCTGCTCGTGATGGCGACGCGCGGCCACGACTCGGTGCGCGACTGGTTCTTCGGGACCCACACCGAGCGCGTGCTCCGCAAGCTCGACGGCCCGCTCCTGATCGTCCCGATCTGAGCGGGGTCTCTCCTACGACCGCGCGCCCGGCGCGAGGGGGAGGGTCACGCGCATGCAGGTCGCGCCCGGGGCGCGGCTCGCGAGGACCAGCGTGCCGCCGTGCGCCTCGACCGAGCTGCGCGCGATCGCGAGGCCCAGGCCCGCGCCGCGGCTCTTGGTCGTGAAGAACGGCTCGAAGATCCTCGCGGCGTGCTCCTCCGCGATCCCGGGCCCGGCGTCGCGGAACTCGATCGTGCACGTGTCCTCCGTGCGCGCGACCGCGACCACGACGGGCCCGTGGCCCTGCGTCGCCTGCACCGCGTTGATCGCGAGGTTCGTGAAGGCGCGCTCGAGGATCGCGGGATCGGCCAAGAGCTCGACGTCCTCGCCCTCGATCCGGACCGCCTGCGGCCCCGCGTGCTCGCGCGCCCGCTCGAGCATCGAGCGTACGGACGTGCGGGTCGGTCGCGGGGGTCGGGGGCGCGAGAACGTCAGGACCTGCCCGAGCAGCTCGTCGAGGTCGTGGATCCTCCGCACGATCGACGCGATCGCCTCGCGCTCCGGCGCCTCGTCGGGGAGTGAGCGCCCGATGATCTCCACTGCGCCTCGGATCCCCGCGAGCGGGTTGCGGACCTCGTGCGCGATGACCGCCGACATCTCCCCGAGCCTGGCGAGCGCGCCGCGCTCGCGCAGTCGCTGCTCGTTCTCTCGGATCTCCGTCACGTCTTGGATGACCCCGACCACGTGGTGCGGCCGGCCCTCGTCGTCCCGCACCATCGAGACGGTCGTGTGGCCGAGGAACGCCGTGCCGTCGCAGCGGACGTAGCGCCGATCGATCTGGTAGTGGTCCCGCTTCCCGTCGACGAGCTCCTGGAAGAGCTCGCGGTCGAGCCCGCCCTGCGTGCGCGGCGAGAAGTCGGTGAACGGCCGGCCGCCGAGCTCGTGGGAGCCGCAGCGCAGCATGCGCTGGAGCGCGGCGCTCGCCTCGACGATGTGATCGTCGAGGTCGACGACCGCGATGCCCACCGCGGCATGATCGAAGATCCCTCGCAGGCTCCGCTCGCTCGTGTCGAGCGCCTCCGAGATGCGCACCAGCTCCGTCGCGTCGTGGCGCACCGCGAGGAACCGCTGCGGCGACTCGCGATCGTCGAAGAGGGGGGTGATCGTCGTGTCCATCCAGTAGTGCTGCCCGTCCTTGTGTCGGTTCCGGATGCGGCCGCGCCACACCCGCCCGGCGAGGATGGTCTCCCAGAGCTCGCGCCAGAACGGTGGCTCGTGGTGTCCGCTCGAGACGACGCGGTGGTTCCGCCCGACGAGCTCCTCGCGCCCGTAGCCGGACACGGTACAGAAGCGATCGTTGACGTGGAGGATCACCCCCTCCCGGTCGGTCACGCTCACGAGCGCGCTCGCGTCGAGCGCCGCGCGGAGCTCGTCCAGCATTCGGGCCGTGCGCGCCGGCGAGCGGCGAATACTTGTGCTCATGGTGACGATGGACTCCGCACGTTCCAGTGCCTCTCGCGTCCCGGGTACGCACCTAGACACCGGCGCGCTGGCCGCATCCGTCCTCGTGGTCGACGACGAGGACCTGATCCGCTGGTCGCTGCGCGAGGCCCTCGAGGCGGCCGGGTATCGCGTGGTGTGCGCGGCGAACGGCGCGGAGGCGACGGCGCGCTTCCAGGAGGGTGTGGACGCGGTCCTCTTGGACTACAACCTCCCGGACACCGACGGGATCACGCTCCTGCGCGCGATGCGCGCGCTCGATCCGGACGTCCCCGTCACGCTGCTCACCGCGTTCACGTCGCTCGAGCGCGCGGTCGACGCGATGCGCCTGGGCGCGTTCGACTTCCTCGCGAAGCCCTTCGACATCGATCACGTCGTCGCGCTGACCGCCAAGGCGCTCGAGACGACCTCGCTCCGGCGCGAGGTGCGGGCGATGCGCGCGCGCCAGGCGAGCTCCATCGACTCCATCGTCGGCGAGTCGGCGCCGATGCGCGAGCTCAAGCGCGTGCTCGCGAAGTTCGCCCGGAGCTCCGCGTCCACGATCCTGATCACCGGCGAGAGCGGCACCGGCAAGGACCTCGCCGCGCGCGCGGTCCACGCGGCGAGCCCCCGCGCCGACGGCCCGTTCCAGAACATCACCTGCTCGGCGATCCCGGGCGCGCTCCTCGAGAGCGAGCTCTTCGGCCACGAGCGCGGCGCGTTCACCGACGCGCACAGCCAGAAGCGCGGGCTCCTCGAGCTCGCGGAGAAGGGCACGGTGTTCCTCGACGAGATCGGCGAGATGGCGCCCGCGCTCCAGGCCAAGCTGCTGCGCTTCCTCGAGGAGCGGACGTTCCGCCGCGTGGGCGGGACGACGGAGCTCCGCCCGGACGTGCGGGTCGTCGCGGCGACCCACCGCGACCTCGCCCAGATGGTGCGCGAGGGCGGCTTCCGCGAGGACCTGTTCTATCGCCTCAGCGTCCTCTCCGTACACCTCCCCCCGCTGCGCGAGCGCGAGGGGGACGTGCCGCTCCTCGCCCGGTCGTTCGTCGCGCACTTCGCCCGGGACCTCGGCACGCCGGTGACCGGGATCTCCGAGGCCGCGATCGAGCGCCTGGCGGGCTACGCGTGGCCCGGCAACGTGCGTGAGCTCCGCAACGCGATCGAGCGCGCGGTCCTCCTCGCGGAGGCGCCCACCCTCGAGCCCGAGGACTTCGGACCGGTCGGCGCGCACACTGCGACCGCTCCGGCGCCGGAGTCGGGGGCGCTGTTCCAGCTCCCGCGCGACGGCGTGGATCTCGCCGCGCTCGAGGCGGATCTGGTCCGGCAGGCGCTCGTGCGGACGCGCGGCAACCGGACGCGGGCCGCGAAGCTCCTCGGGGTCAACCGCGACCAGATCCGGTATCGCATCGAGAAGCTCGGGCTTCACGAGGTCGGCAAGGACTCCGGCGCGACCGAGTGACCGAGGTCGAGGGCCCCGAGCGCGTCCCGCACGCGCGCGAACGCGCCGCGGATCGCGGCGACGGGGTCCGCGTGCACCGCGATCGCGTGGATCGCCGGAGAGCCGCAGCGCACCTCCGCGCGGACCCAGCCCGCGTCGGGCGAGTGGGTCACCCGCACGTCGACCCGACCGCGGCCGTCGGGGTCGCACGCGGGGATGATCGCGCGGAGCTCTTCGTCGATCGAGCGGTGGAGCGGGCCGAGCTCGGCGTCGTACTCGACGGCGATCACGTCAGGCCACCCGCCCGAGCTCGCGCCGCATCTTGTCCTTCGCGCGGAGCTCGAGCTGGCGCACCCGCTCCCGCGAGAGGCCCATCTTCGCGCCGATCGTCCGGAGCGTCTGTCCGTCGTCGTCGAGGAAGCGCCGCCGCACGATCTCGTGCTCGCGCTCGTCGAGCGTGGCGAGGGCGCGCTCGACCGCCTCGCGCGCGCGGGTCTGCGCCTCGGCCCGCTCGACGGCCTCCTCGGGGGTCGGCGTCGAGGCGATCAGCGTCGGCGTCGGTGCGTCGTCGACGGGAGTCAGCGAGAGGTCCCGCACCGCGAGCGCGCTGTGGACCAGGTCCACGTCCTC
>JAYRVK010000724.1:0-5355 GCA_041918555.1 Sandaracinaceae bacterium | reverse complement strand
TCCACACCGCGTGGCTCCCCGCGATCGCGCCGCGCACCGCGCCCTATCACGTCAGCGCGCGCGAGGAGCTCGAGGTCCCCGTCGCGCGCCTCTCCGCGTCCCTCGCGGCGGCCTTCGAGGCGGACCTGTATCCGCGCTTCGATCGCCGCGTATGATCCGCGCCATGCGAGCCCTTCCTCCCGCGATGACGTTCCTCCTGCTCCTCACCTCGTGCGGCGGCGCCTCGAGCGGCGGCGAGGGCGCCGACGGCGACCCCTCGAGCGGCGGCGAGGACGCGATCGTGAGCGCGCCCGGCTGGGAGACGATGTCCCACGACGACCGCGCCGCCTGGATGGCGCAAGAGGTCGTGCCCCGCATGGAGACGATGTTCCTCGCCTACGACGCCGAGCGCTTCGCCGACTTCTCGTGCCGCACGTGCCACGGCGAGGGCGCGGCGAACGGCGACTTCGAGATGCCGAGCCGCTCGCTCCCCGCGCTCCACCCGACGGGGAGCGCGGAGCAGCACCGCATGCTCGAGGACTACCGCGACGGCTGCACCTTCATGTTCCAGGAGGTCCTGCCGACGATGCAGCGCCTGCTCGGCGCGCCGGACTACGACGAGGCGACGCAGGAGGGCTTCAGCTGCTACGCGTGCCACCCGCACGCGGGCGAGGAAGGCACGACGCCGCTGATCACGCTGCCGCCGACCGACGGGGCGGGCGACGCCGGCTGACGCGCAGATCCAGGTCACCGACCTGAAGAAGCACTTCCGGGTGCAGCAGCGCGCGTCCGGCCTCGGCGCGTCGCTCAAGGCGCTGTTCGTGCGCGAGCGCGAGCTGGTGAAGGCGGTCGACGGCGTGAGCTTCTCGATCGCCGCGGGCGAGCGCGTGGGGTTCCTCGGCCCGAACGGCGCGGGGAAGACCACCACGCTCAAGATGCTCTCGGGGCTCCTCCACCCGACGTCGGGCTCGATCGTCGTGAACGGCCACGTCCCGCAGCGGCGCGAGGCGGACTACCTCGACCAGATCATGCTGGTCATGGGGCAGAAGCAGCAGCTCGTGTGGGACCTCCCGCCGGCCGACACCTTCGAGCTCAACCGCGCGATCTACCGCGTGCCGCGCGCGCAATACGACGCGACCGTGGAGGAGCTCACCGAGCTGCTCGAGCTCGGCGACCTCGTGAAGAAGCCGACCCGCGAGCTCTCGCTCGGCGAGCGGATGAAGTGCGAGCTCGTCGCCGCCCTCATCCATCGTCCCAGGGTCCTCTTCCTCGACGAGCCCACGATCGGCCTCGACGTGTCGACGCAGGTGAAGGTCCGCGAGTTCATCCGCGGCTACAACGAGCGCCACGGCGCGACGCTGATGCTGACGAGCCACTACATGGACGACGTGGCCGCGCTCTGCCCGCGCGTCATCGTGATCGACAAGGGACGCCTCACCTTCGACGGCTCGCTCGAGGCGCTCGTCCAGGAGGTGCGGCCCGAGAAGCGGCTGACCCTGCGCTTCAACGGCCACGGCGACGCGGCGTCGCTCGGCGAGCTCGGTCAGATCGTCGAGCTCGGAGAGGGGCAAGTCGTCTTGCAGGTCGCGCAGTCCGAGCTCGCCCGCGCGGTCTCGCGCGCGCTCGCCACGCTCGAGGTGGTGGACCTCACCGTAGAGGCGGCGCCGCTCGAGGAGGTGATGAGCGAGCTCTTCGCGCGCGGCCGCGCGCTCCGCGGCGCCGAGGAGGAGGAGTGAGGACGCTCCGCACGCTGCCCGCCCTCTTCAAGCTCGGCCTCGTCTCCGCGACCGCGTACCGCGCGGAGTTCCTCGTGTGGGCGCTGACGAGCACGCTGCCGCTGATCATGCTGCCGCTCTGGCACGCGGTGGCCGAGGAGGCGCCGCTGGCGGGGTTCAGCGCGGGCGGCTTCACCGCGTACTTCCTCGCGGGGTTCGTGGTGCGGCAGCTCGTCGGCAACTGGGCCTCGTGGACCATCAACTACGAGGTGAAGTCCGGCGCGCTGAGCCAGCGCCTGCTCCGGCCGATCCACCCGATGTGGTTCTACGCGACGGAGAGCCTCGCGAGCATCCCGCTCCGCTCGGTGCTCGCCATCCCCGCCGCGCTGATCGCGCTCGCGGTGGTCGACCCCGAGCACGTCGCGCGCGCGCCGTGGGCTTGGGCGCTGATGATCCCCGCGCTCCTGGGCGCGTGGGCGATCGGGTTCTTCGCCCACGTCGCGATCGGCGCGCTGAGCCTGTGGATGCACCAGAGCATCAAGCTCGTCGACCTCTGGTACGCGGGCTTCTTCGTGCTGAGCGGCTACGTGATCCCGATCGCGGTGTTCCCGGACTGGCTGCGGCCGATCCCGCGCTGGCTGCCGTTCGAGTACGTGCACGGCTTCCCGATCGAGCTCGCGACCGGCGCGCTCGGCCTGTCGCGCGCCCTCGAGCGGCTCGGCGCGCAGTGGTGCTGGGTCGCGATCCTCGGCGCGCTCGCGGCGATCCTCTGGAACCGCGGCATGCGCCACTACGGAGCGTTCGGCGGATGAGCGTCGCGCGCCACCTGGCGGTGCTCCGGGCGAACCTGCGCCTCTCGTTCCTCGTCGCGATGCAGTACCGCTGGGACTTCCTCCTCGACGGCGTGATGAGCGTCGCGTGGACCGCCGCCGCGATCGTGCCGCTCTACCTCGTCTACGAGGAGCGCGCGTCGATCGCGGGCTGGTCCTACGGAGAGGCGCTCCTCGTGATGGGCTGGTTCACGCTGCTCGACGGGCTCCTGAAGGGCGCGATCAACCCGAGCCTCGTCACCGTGATCGATCAGATCCGCACGGGCACGCTCGACTTCGTGCTCCTCAAGCCGGCCGACGCGCAGTTCCTCGTGTCGACCGCGCGGTTCCACCCCTGGCGCCTCTTGGCCCTCGGCGCGTCGCTCGCGATCTTCGCGTACGCCTACTCGCGCCTGGGGGTCGCGCCGACCGCCGCCGGCGTCGCGCAGGCGCTCGGCATGCTCGGCGCGGGCGTGGTGATCCTCTACTCGGTGTGGATCGTCGTGGTGAGCGTCGCGTTCCGTGCAGTGCGCATCGACAACTTGCGTTACTTGTTCGAGACCGTGTTCGAGGCGGGCCGCTGGCCGAGCACGGTGTTCAAGGGCGCGCTGTCGTTCCTCTTCACGTTCGTGATCCCGCTCGCGCTGATGACGACCTACCCGGCGGAGGCGCTGCTCGGGCGGCTCCCGTGGGATCGCTTCGCGCTCGGCTGGCTCGGCGCGCTCGCGTTCGCGGGCGTCGCGCGGTGGGTGTGGTCGCGCTCGATCGCGAGCTACACGTCGGCGAGCAGCTGAGGGATCGGGCGCGGCGCTTGGCGCGGGCGCTTGGCGCGGGATGGTCGACTCGGACGGCCGCGGGGGGTGCCGGGCTGCGTTCGGGCGCGGGCGCCGGCGCGGGCGCGGCGACGATCGTGGACGAACACGAGCGCCGGGAGACGAGGAGAGGGGGAGGCGAGGAGAGTGCGCGCGAGGCGTGGGCGCGGGCGCGTCCTCGTACGGATGCACGACTCGTCGTCGGCACGTCCGTCGAGGCGCGTCGCGGTGGTACGGCTCACGCTCGCGCGATCGAGACGGGAGACGAGGAGAGCGAGAGGCGAGGAGGGAGCGCGCAGCGCGGGCGCGGGGCGCGGGCGCGGGCGCGGGGCGCAGGGCCCCCACGCTCAGCGACGACGGCGGATGACGAGCGCGGCCGCGCCGAGGAGGGCCAGCCAGGCCGTCCCACCCGAGGCGCCGGTCACCGCGCATCCGCCGCTCACCGCGGCGGGCGGCACGAGCTCGGGCTCGGGCTCCGGCTCCGGCTCGGGCTCGGGCGCCACGATCGAGGCGTCGTCGATGCAGTGCGGCGAGCTCTCGACGGTCGAGCCATCGACGAGGCTCCGCCCCACGACGCGCACGCAGTACGTCGAGTCAGGCTCCGTGAAGTAGAGGTGCCCGACGCCGCGCTCGGCGAGGCCACCGCCCCAGAGGCTCGCGTCCCGGGTCACCGCCGGCGCGTCGGTGCGCAGCTCGTAGAGCACGTAGGGATCGACGCGATCGGCCGGGAGCTCGAGCGAGACGTCGGTCACCGAGACGTAGTCGGTGAGCCAGCAGCTCGGGCACTCTCCGCCGGTCGGGGTCTCGGCGCTGCACTGGTACTGGAGGTCGCGCGAGATGCTCGTGCGGATCGCCGGGAGCGCGCGCACCGACATCGAGCCGGGGCCGGGGTGCGCCTCCGCGCCGGTGACCATCTCGAACGAGAACGGACTGAAGGCCGAAGAGAACGACGCGGGCGCGACCGAGACGAGGTACGTCGTGTCGGCCTCGAGCGACGTGGCCGCGCGGAAGACGAGGAGCTCGCTCACCCGCCGGTGGGTGAGGCCGAGGCCGACCGACGCCGACTCGGTGAGGGGCACGCGCGTGACGCTGCCCTCGATCGGAGCGCCGTCGAGGGTGGTGACGACGATCTCGGGGAGCTCGGGGTCGTCTCCGGCCCAGAACGCGTAGCTCCCCTCGAGCACGACGACTCCCTCGAGGGGCGCGTCGAGCACGGGGCCCACGATGGCCCGGACGGAGTAGCCGGGGACCGGCGCGCTGCACGCGCGCGCGGGTGCGACGGAGACGACGTGGCCGACGCCGAGCAGGAGAGCCAGCGTGGTCGCGAGGAGAAGCAAGTTGGTCTTGGCAAGTCGAGTGGTCATCACGGGTCGATGTTCCACGTCTCGTGCCAAGGACCGACGCGGTGTCGGGCGACCGCGGCGCCGTGCCGGCCCGTGCCGCCATCGGGCGTCCGGGCTCACTGGGACACGCCCCAGTGGGACGTGCCGCATGCGTCGCGCGCGCGCCTCCACGCCGAGCCGCCGTGATAGCGTGCGCGCATGCGGATCTGGCTCGCGCTCGCGCTCCTCGTGGCCGCGCGGCCGGCCCTCGCGCAGGACGACGGGTGGGTGCGGCGCCGCTCCGCGCCGACGATCGAGGGACTGCTCGATCCGGGCGTCGTCGTCGCGAGGTCGATCCCCGCCGATGTCGATGGCCTGCGCTGGGTCGGTCCCGGCGCGACCGCGTTCGCGGCCACCGCCGCGCCGGCCGGCGCGCGGCTGATCGGCGTCGGCCCCGAGAGCTTCCTCGTCGCGAGCGGCGATCACCTCTCCGAGATCGACGTGAGCGGCGCCGTGTCTCCCGGACCGCAGGTCCGCGAGGTGTCCCGCTGCTTCGGCACGGAGCGCGCGTGGAGCTGCATGCTCCGTGGCACGGAGCCGAGCTCGCGCCCGCTCGAGATCCGGCCGCGCGCGGGGAGCCCCGTCGCGACGAGCGCCGTCGACGCGTTCTTCTCGGAGGTGCGCCCGCTGCCCGGCGATCGCGTGGCCCTCCCTGCCC
>JAYRVK010000723.1:0-2299 GCA_041918555.1 Sandaracinaceae bacterium | reverse complement strand
TACCTGTCCGTCGCCGCCCATGGCAACGCGATTGCCGCGACGAACCGAAAGGATCGTCGTACCGTGATACTGCTCCATGCAAGACTCCCGATGCTGGTCCTGGTCAATTTCTCGCGAGGACGATCTCGGCGACGCCCGCGAGCCGCGCGACCGCCACGCCGTAGCTCCGGTTCGTGGCGCCCTCCACGAGCTTGTGGAGGAACACGACGTCGTCGCCGTACTCGTGCGCCGCGACGTTGAACGTGACGACGCCGTCCTCGAGCTCCGCGAGCTCGCAGAGCTCGTGGTAGTGCGTCGCGAACATCGCGCGGCAGCCGATCCCGCGGTTCAGGTGCTCCGCGACCGCCCACGCGATCGCGAGCCCGTCGTAGGTGCTCGTGCCGCGCCCGATCTCGTCGAGCACGACCAGCGAGCGCCGCGTCGCCTCGCGCAGGATCGTCGCGGTCTCGCGCATCTCGACCATGAACGTGCTCTGGCCGCGCGCGAGGTCGTCGCTCGCGCCGACGCGCGTGAACACGCGATCCACGACGCCGAGCCGGGCGCGCGCCGCGGGCACGAACGAGCCGGCCTGCGCGAGGATCACCGCGAGCGCGACCTGCCGCATCGCGGTGGACTTCCCCGCCATGTTCGGCCCGGTGATGATCATCAGCCGCGCGCCCTCGGCGTCGAGGACCACGTCGTTCGGGACGAAGCTCCCCGCCTCGGCGAGGCGCTCGACGACGGGGTGGCGGCACTCGCGCAGCTCGAGCGCGACGCCGTCGTCGAGCTCGGGCCGCACGTAGCCGTGGCGGTGCGCGACCTCGGCGAGCCCCGCCGCGACGTCGAGATCGGCGATCGCGCGCGCCATCGATCGCAGGGCGTCGGCGCGCTCCGCGGTGCGCGCGCGGAGCTCCTCGAAGAGCTCGACCTCGAGCGCGCGGGCGCGCTCGTCGGCGTCGAGGATCTTCGACTGGAGGTCCTCGAGCGCGTCGGTGATGTAGCGCTCGCCGTTCGCGATGGTCTGCTTGCGCCGGTAGTCGTCGGGGACGAGGTGCAGGTTCGCGCGCGTGACCTCGAGGTAGTAGCCGAAGACCTTGGTGTACTTGATCTTCAGCGAGCCGATCCCCGTGCGCTCGCGCTCCCGCTGCTCGAGGCGCAAGAGGACGTCCTTGCTCGAGCTCGAGAGCTCGCGGAGCTCGTCGAGGTCCGGGCTCACCCCGGCGGCCAGGATCCCGCCGTGCGTCGCGACCGGCGGGGGCTCGTCGACGAGCGCGGTCTCGAGCTCACCGAGGACCTCCTCGCAGCGCTCGGCCGGGGCCATGCGCGCGAGCGCGTCGTCCGTGCTCGCCGCCGCGCGCGCCTCGATCCGCGCCGCCGCGGCGTGCGCCGCCACGAGCGAGTCGCGGATCGCGCCGAGGTCCCGCGGCGTCGCGACGGCGAGCTCGACGCGCGTGGCGAGCCGCTCGAGGTCGCCGATCCGCGCGAGGTCCGCGCGCAGCTCGCGGCGCAGCTCCGCGTCCAGCACCAGGGCCTCGACCGCGTCGTGCCTCCGGCGGATCGCCGCGCGCGCGCGGAGCGGCGCCAAGAGGCGCCGCCGCAGCGCGCGCGCGCCCATCGCGGTCTCCGTCTCGTCGAGCAGGTGCAGCACCGAGCCCGCGCGATCCCCGCGCAGCGTCCGCACGAGTTCGAGGTTGCGCACGCAGACGTCGTCGAGCACGAGCCGATCGTGCGGGTCGTAGCGCGCGAGCCGCGAGACGCGGAGCTTCGCGCCGGGCTGCGCCTCCTGCGCGTAGCGCAGCGCGGCCACCGCGGCCGCGCGGCCCACTGCCTCCACCTCGTGGAGCGCGCGTGGGACCTCCGCCTGGCTCAAGAGCTCGGCCAGGGCCGCGTCCGCGCCGTCGACCGCGGCGACCTTCCGGATCGCGGTCCGCGGAAGGACCCGCGCGAGCGCGGCCTCGAGCGAGGGGCGCTCGCCCGCGAGCAAGACCTCCCGCGGCTCGAGCCGCACGAGCTCGGCGAGCGCCGCCGCGTCGTCCTCGAGCACGCACGCCCGCAGATCGCTCCGGGTGAGCTCGAGCGCCGCGATCCCCAGGGGCGTGCCCACCGCGATGGCGCAAAGCAAGTTGTCGGTCCGCGCGTCGAGCGAGTCGGGATCGAGGGTGAGCCCGGGCGTCGCCACGCGGACCACGCCGCGCGGGACGATCCCCTTGACCGTCGCGGGGTCCGCGAGCTGCTCGCAGATCGCGACCTTGAAGCCCTTCTCGAGCAGCCGCGCGAGGTAGCCGGCCGCCGAGTGGTGCGGCACCCCGGCCATCGGGAT
>JAYRVK010000722.1:0-4455 GCA_041918555.1 Sandaracinaceae bacterium | reverse complement strand
TCGAGCGGGTGGAGCTCCCCGACGCGGTGTCGCTCGGCGCCGAAGAGGGCGACCCGCTCGGCATCGGCGGCGATCACGAGGGCGACTCGGCGAGCGGCGTCGATCTCGAGAACGCGCTGAGCGGCGCGGCGGGCGGCGACGCGATCGGCTCCTACGCGGTCCAGTTCGCGTGGCCCGTGATCCGGCCCGCGATCGAGGAGCAGGTCCGGCGCGCGACGGTCACCGTGATCTGGAGCGAGGGCGAGTCGGAGCAGTCCTTCGACGTCGTGCAGTACATCGTCTCGAACGCGCCGCCGCCCGTCGACGGAGAGACGGGGCTCCCGCCGGGCTCGCCGGCGCTCCCGCCGGGCGTGACGCTCCCGAACCCGCCGGGCGGCCAGCAGCAGCGGGTGCAGCCATGAGGCGCCGCGGCATGACGCTGATCGAGGTGATGGTCGCGGTGACCATCCTCGCGGTGATCGCGACGGTGGTGTTCAGCGGCTTCAGCCAGACCATGCGCAACCGGCGCTACATCGAGGACCAGACCGATCGCGCGCACGTGATCCGCGTCGCCCTCGAGCGGATGGTCGCCGAGCTCTCGATGGCGTACGTGTCGATCCACGTGAACCCGAGCCCGGTGCTCCAGACGATGAACACCTGCTTCATCGGGGGCTCGCAGGGCCGCGGCGATCGGCTGGACTTCACGAGCTTCAGCCACCGGCGCCTCTACCGCGACGCCCACGAGTCGGATCAGAACGAGCTCTCCTACTTCGTCACCGAGCACCCCGACGACCACGAGCGCCTCGTGCTCGTGCGGCGCGAACAGAACCGCGTCGACGAGGACCCGCAGAGCGGAGGCGTCCTCCAGATCCTCGTCGAGGACGTGCTCGAGCTCGAGCTCGAGTACCTCGACGCGGCGACCGGCGAGTGGACCGACACGTGGGACACCCGCGAGCTGACGCACCAGCCGAACCGCCTGCCCGTGCAGGTGAAGATCGCGCTCACCGTCGTCGACGAGAACGCCGAGCGCGACCGCCGCACCTACCTCACCCGCGCCCAGCCGATGATCACCTGGGGCCTCAACCACTCCGTCTACGGCACGAACTGACGTGTCCACCCTCTGCCACGCACCGCCGCTGTTCCCCCTCGCCGGCTCGACCGACAGCCGGGCGCGCGAGCGCCGGCCGATCCCCCGGCGCAAGGGGGCTCGCGCGCACCGCACCCCGCGCCGGCGCGAGCAGGGGATCGCGCTCGTGGTGACCACCATCGCGATCACGCTCCTCGCCATCGTGCTCGCGGACATGCACGAGACGACGTCCACTTCCTTTGCGTTGGCCACCACCCAGCGCGATCGCCTGCGCGCGGAGTATCTCGCGCGGAGCGGCGTGAACCTCACGCGCATGCTCATCGCGAACGAGCCCGCGATCCGCGCCGCGGTGCAGCCCTTCTACCAGCAGATGCTCGGCGGCCGGCGCCTGCCGCAGATCCCGATCTGGAGCTTCGCGAACGAGATCCTCGAGCCCTTCTGCAACTACGAGGCGGCGCAGGCGAACCGCGAGACGAGCGGCATCGACTACTCCGCGGCGGCGGGCCTCGGCGACGCGGGCGGCGTCTGCGAGATCGTCGCGTTCGCGGAGAACAGCAAGCTCAACCTCAACAACCCGCTGCACCTGGCGGGCGACCCGGGCCGCCTGAACGTCGCGATGCAGGTGTTCGCGATGACCGGCGGCTACCAGGCGCCGAGCCCCTTCGATCCGCTCTTCGAGCGGCGCGACGGCGACGGGCAGATCACCACCCGCCTCGACATCATCAGCGCGCTCGTCGACTGGTGGGACTACGACACGCAGCGCACGGTGTTCGACCCCGGCGCGGGGCGGGTCGAGAGCAACAGCGGCGCCGAGGACGACATCTACGCCTCCTTCGACGACTCCTACCAGGTGCGCAACGCGCCGTTCGACTCGCTCGAGGAGCTGCGGCTGATCCGCGGGGTCGGCGACGACTTCTGGGCGACGTTCGTCGAGCCGGATCCCGACGATCCGACCACGCGCACGATCACCATCTACGGCTCGGGCAAGGTCCACCTCAACGAGGCGCGCGCCGAGGTGCTGCTCGCGCGGACCTGCTCGATCATCCCGCAGCAGCGGCTCTGCACGGACCCGGCGGAGGCCGCGAAGTTCCTCCAGGTGATCAACACCGCGCGCGCGCTCGCGCCGATCCCGTGGTTCAGCAACGTGAACGACTACGTCGAGTTCCTGCGCGGGGGAGGCACCGGGATGGCGCTCCGGCCGATGCTCGAGGGCCTCGGGCTCGGCGAGGGGATCCTGCCCGCGCCGGTGACCATCGAGCCGCAGCAGCAACAACAGATGTCGCAAGTCTTCTTGACCAGCGCGGCGATCATCTTCGTGCAGAGCACGGGCCGCGTCGGCGCGTGCGACGACACGGTCCCCGAGGAAGAGCGCGGGCCCGGGCGCTGCACCAACGTGCGCGTGCGCTCGGTCCTCAACTTCGACACCCCGTGGACGCCGCCGCCGCCGAACGCCGGCCAGATGCCGCCCCTCGGGGTCTTTCACTACTGGAGGATGGACTAGCCATGGCCACGATCCTCGGCCTCGACGTCGATCCGAAGATGGTGCGCGCGGTCGTGCTCCGCACCGCGATGCGCAAGAACGACGTCGTCATGTACCTCGCGGCCGACATCGCGCCGGCCGACACCGACGAGGAGCGCGCGGAGAACCGGCGCGCCGCGGTGAGCGCGGTCCTGGCGCGCCTCGCGCGGCCCGCCGACAAGGTGATCACGGAGCTGAGCGGCGAGGAGGTCTCCATCCGCAAGGTCTCGCTCCCCTCGAAGGCGGCCAAGCGGGTCGGCGAGCTGCTCCCCTTCGAGCTCGAGGGCAAGGTGCCCTTCGATCCCGCCGAGTCGGTGCTCGATCACCAGCCGATCACGGCGGCCGACGGGATGGTCCACGTGCTCGCGGCGGTCGCGCCCAAGGCGCGCGTCGCGGCGCACCTCGCCTCGATGCGCGAGGTCGGCGTCGATCCGCGCGAGGTCGCGGTCGGCGCGGTCGCGCTCGACGGCCTCGTGCCGCTCCTGCCCGAGCTCGCGCAGCCGGGGCCCTACTGCCTGATCGACATCCACCACGAGGGCACCGACGTGTGCATCCTCGAGGCGGGGCACGCCGCGTTCGCGCGCACGCTCAGCGTCAGCACGGTGGACATCGACGCGGGGCAGCAGGCGCGCCTCGAGCGCGAGCTGCGCCAGACCCTGGCCGCGTTCCGCATGGAGGGCGGGCGCGAGCCCGCGGGCTTCTTCGTGTGCGGCACGATGGCGATCCGCGCCGGCGTGGACGAGTGGCTCACCCGCATGCTGGGGGTGGAGGTGCGGCGGCTCCCGCTGCCGGCGGCGCCGGGCGCCGACGACGCCATCCGCCCGGCGTTCGGCCGCGCCGCGGCGCTCGCGGGGCGCGCGCTCGGCCGGGGCAAGCACCTCGACGCGCGGCAGGGCGAGTTCGCGTCGCTCCAGACGGCGACCGCGATCCGGCGGCACTTGCCGCTCGTCGCGGCGTGCTTCGGCGTGGTGCTCGCGGCCTTCCTCTTCTCGAGCTACGCGCGCTACTCGGTGCTCGACGCGCGGCACGAGCAGCTCGAGGAGGAGCTCGCCGACGTGACCGACGAGTACCTCGGCGTCGAGGCGAACAACCCGGCGCAGGCGCTACGCCTGCTCGAGCGCGGCGCGCGGGGCGAGGACCCGATGCCCGAGTTCGACGCGTACGACGCGCTCGCCGCGATCAGCGAGTCGATCTCCGAGGAGATCGTGCACGACGTGCGGCAGCTCCAGATCGATCTCGGCGACGGCGAGGAGACGGGGCGCTTCTCCTTGCGCGGCACCGTCGGCAGCGTGAGCGACACCGAGGTCGTGCTCCGCGCGCTCCGCGATCACCGCTCCGTGCGCCGCGTCGGCGACGAGGAGACGCGGATGCAGTGCTTCCGCGAGCTCGAGCTCGGCGCCACCAGCGCGACCGCCGACGAGCGCCAGTCGTACCGCGTCGAGGGCCAGATCCAGTGCCTCCCCGAGGGGCAGGAGCCCGTCGAGGAAGAAGAACGCAGCTCGTCGCGGCGCCGCCGGAGGGGGAACTGACATGGACCGCCTCCGCGGGCTCTTCGCCGGCCTCGGCGCGTACTGGGAGAACCTCACGGATCGCGAGCGCGTCCTGCTCGGGATCCTCGGCGGCGTCGCCGCCACGCTGATCGTGCTCCTCCCGGTGTTCCTCCTGTCGACCGCGATCTCCGACCTCGAGGAGGAGAACGAGGAGATCACCTCCGCGCTCCGGACGATCCAGCGCTCGCGCGCGCGCCTCGCCGCGCAGCGCGCCGAGCGCGCCGCCGCCGACCAGCGCTACGGCCGCCAGGCGCCGTCGCTCGGCTCGTTCCTCGAGGCCAAGGCCGGCGAGCAGGAGGGCCTCGCGATCTCGGACGTGC
>JAYRVK010000721.1:0-2984 GCA_041918555.1 Sandaracinaceae bacterium | reverse complement strand
TGGCGGTGCGGGCGTGGGTCGGGGGCGAGCGCCGCGAGGTGCGCACCGGCACGCTCGTCCACACCCTGCTCCCCGCCGCGATCGACGGCGCGCCCGTCGTCGCCGCGCTGATCGACGGCCGCGCGCGCTCCCTCGACGCGGCGATCACGAGCGAGTGCGTCGTCGCGCCGCTGACCACCGCGCACTGGGAGGGCCAGCGGATCTACCGGCGCAGCCTCGGGCTCGCCGTCCTCGAGGCGGGCGCGCGGGTCGGGGTGCGGCTCCGCATGGGCGCGTCGCTCGGCTTCGCGCACCGCGTGCTCGTCGAGGCCGACGACGGGCCGCCCGACGCGGCGGCGCGGGTGCAGCGCGCGCTCGCCGATCTGATCGCGGAGGACGCGCCGCTCGTGCGCGAGCGGCTCGGGGTCCCCGAGGCCGTCGACTACCTCGAGCGCGCCGCGCAGCCGGACGCCGCGGTGCTCGTGCGCACCACGCGGCAGACCACGGTCACGCTCGCGTCGTACGGGGAGCTCTTCGTGCTGCAGAACGGCGCGCTCCTCCCGAGCACCGGGCGCCTCCGGGAGCTCTCCGTGGTGCCCGACGGCGATCACCTCCTGCTCGTGCACGCGGTGCCCGGACACCTGCGCGAGGCGCCGCGCGAGGCGATGGCGCGGCAGCGCGTGGCGCGCGACTCGGGGCTCCCGCCCGTCGACGTGGCGCTCGAGGCGCGCGAGGTCTCGCGGCACTCGGTGCAGATGACCGAGCAGCAGGAGCGGTGGCTCGGGGCGCTCGGCATCGCGAGCGTCGGCGAGCTCAACCGCCGGTGCATCGAGGGGAGCGTCAGCGAGCTAATCCACGTGGCGGAGGGCTTCCACGAGAAGAGCATCGGCCGCATCGCGGACGCGCTCGCCGCGCGCGCGGACGAGGTGCGGATCGTGTGCATCGCGGGGCCCTCCTCGTCGGGGAAGACCACCTTCATCCGCCGCCTGCGCGTACAGCTCCAGGTCAACGGGATCAACCCGAAGGGCCTCGGGCTCGACGACTACTACGTCGATCGCGACGCGACCCCGCGCGACGCGGACGGCGACTTCGACTTCGAGGCCTTCGAGGCGCTCCGGCTGGATCTCCTGACCGATCACCTCGCGCGCCTCGCGCGCGGCGAGGAGGTGCGCACCGCGCACTTCGACTTCCGCGCGGGCACGAGCCACCCCGAGGGGGGGCCGCTCGTCCGGCTCGGCGAGCGCGACCTCCTGATGCTCGAGGGGATCCACGGGCTGAACCCGCGGCTCTACGAGCGGCTGCCCGCGGCGCGCCTGTTCCGGATCTTCGTGTGCCCGCTCGTGCAGCTGCCCTTCGATCGGCTGACGCGCGTGCACGCGAGCGACCTGCGCCTGCTCCGCCGCATCGTTCGCGATCGCCACGGGCGCGCGCAGCCCGCGGCCGAGACGATCCTGCGCTGGCCGAAGGTGCGCGCGGGGGAGCGCAAGCACATTTTCCCGTTCCAGCACCACGCCCAGGAGGTCTTCGACACCTCGCTCGTGTACGAGATCTCCGTCCTCAAGGTGTTCGCCGAGCGCTACCTCCTCGAGGTCCCGACCGATCACGAGGCGCAGTCGACGGCCGAGCGCCTGCTCGCGATGCTCGATCGGTTCGTGTCGCTCTACCCCGACCTCGTGCCGCCGACCTCGCTCCTTCGCGAGTTCATCGGCGGGAGCGGCTTCGGCGCCTGAGTGTATTGCCGCGTACTGAGGTCTTCGCTACGGGCCCACGAGCTGGAGGCGGATCTCCGAGTCGTCGTCGGGGCGAGCGTCGCCGGGGGCGACCGCGGTCCACAGGATCGCGTCGTTGCAGCCGTCCGTCGCCATCCGCGGGAAGCTCCCGTACGGCGGGGACGCGGGGGCGAGCGCAGACGGAGGAGCGAGCTCCGTCCCGTCCGCGCCGTAGCGCCCGAACCACAGATCCGCGACCGTCGCGTCGCCGCGGTGGAAGACGACGCGGAACGTGCCGCCGCTCGACGTGACGCTCGGCGAGTACGCGGCGATCGCGGGATCCGCGAGCCGCGCCGCGTCGCCGAGCGCGTCGCCGCCGACCGCGGCGCGGCGGAGCCACACCGTCGAGCTCGGCTCGAGGTCCGTCCACGCCGCGAAGTAGCTCGCTCCGTCCGTCGCGACCGCGACGTGCATCGGGCGGTTCGGGCGCGCGAGCACCACACGGCGCGCGGGCGCGGCCGTGGCGGGATCGAGCTCCGTCAGGACGACGCGCGTGTCACTCGGGGATGCGTACTCGGCGAGCCCGACCGCGAACCGTTCGCCCGTCCACACGAGCGATCCGTCGCCCGAGAAGCTCGTCGAGGTGAGCTCGTCGAGGCGGACCGGGGTCGCGTCGAGGATCGCGCCCGTCGCGTCGAGCCGCGTCGCGTACACGTGGCTGCTCGAGAACCCACCACCGAGCGGCTCGGTGCCCTCCCACGCCACGAGCCACTCCGCGCGCGTCGGGCTCCACGCCAGCGCCTGGCCGTGGTGCGGAGGGTGGAGCTCGCTGAGCTGCACGCCGGCGCCGTCGAGCGGCGTCCCGTCGAGCGCGAGCCGCACGAACCACGCTCGGTTCGTGACGGTGAGCCCGCTCTCGGCGCCGCGGACGTAGGCGAGGCCGAGCTCCCCGTCGCCGAGCGCGAGCGCGCGCGGGAACTGCTGGCCTGCGTCGTCGAAGAGCCGCCGCACGCTCCCGGGGACGACCGCGCCCTCGCGATCCACGCGCGCGAACCAGGCCGCGTAGATCACCGGCTCGAGCGTCGCGAGCTGGCTCCACACGACGGCGTAGCCCGCGCCGTCCCACACGATCGAGGCCGCGGCCGCGCTCGTGTCCGTGTCCCGCACGAGGCGCGCCGCGTCCGCGGCGAGCGGCCCGCACGGGCCCGGCGGGCCCGCGTCCGCGACCGCCGCGTCGCCCGCGCCGGCGTCCGCGCCCCCGTCCGGCATCGCTCCGGCGTCCTCGCAGGGCGCCTC
>JAYRVK010000720.1:0-4692 GCA_041918555.1 Sandaracinaceae bacterium | reverse complement strand
GCCCCCCCCATTCCGGTGATCGGCGTCGCGACGCCCATCGCGCCGAGCGCGGGCGATCGTCCGCCCATCCCGCCGCCCATGCCGCCCATCCCGCCGCTCGAGCGGCCCGAGCCGATCGCGCCCATCGGCGAGCCCATCGCGCTCGCGCCCTCGCCACCGCTCGTGATCGAGGGGCTCGCGACCGGACCCCCCGTGCGCACCGGCACGAGGATCGACCGCAGCGCCTCCTCGCTCGAGCGGTAGTCGGCGCCGAAGCGCACGTTCATCGTGTAGCGCGCGCGGCCATCGACGATCGTCGAGACGGTCATGCCGCCGACCGCCGCTTCGATCACGTCGTGGACCTCGCGAACGGTCAGGCCGTACCGGGCGATCGCCTCGCGGTCGGGGACGATGTCGATGTACTCGCGGCCGGTCTGGCGCTCCGCGAACGTGCTGCGCGTGCCGGGCACCCCCCGCAAGAGCCCCTCGAGCTCGATCGACACACGCTCGATCTCCGCGAGGTCCTCGCCGAACACCTTGATGCCGACGGGGGTGCGCACGCCCGTCGTCAGCATGTCGATGCGCGTCCGGATCGGCGGCGCGACCGCGATCTGGTAGCCGGGAACGGCGACCGCCTCGCCGATCGCATTCGCGAGCTCGGAGAGCGTCCGCGCTCGTCGGTCGGGCCAGATCGGACGGAGCACGCTCGCGACCCAGTCGGGCGCCCAGCCGCTGTACCATCGCTCGACGGGCTGTTCGGGCCAGTGATCGCGCGGGTGGAGCATGATCACGGTCTCGATCATGTCGAGCTGTGCGGGATCGGTCGGCGTGTCGGCGCGACCGACCTTTCCGTGCACCGAGGCCACCTCGTCGAACGTGGCGATGGTGCGGTCCTGCCAGGACAGCACGCGCCGGGCCTCCTCGATGGAGATGCCCGGGAACGTGGTCGGCATCACCAGCAGGCTCCCTTCGTCGAGCGGCGGCATGAACTCCGAGCCGAGGCGGAGCGCGATGGGGACCGTCGACGCGAGGATCGCGAGCGCAGCCACCACCACGAGCCAACGGCCGCGCACGACGGCCCTCGCGATCGGTCGGTAGACGCGCGTGAGCTGACGCGCGACCGGGTTCTGTTCTTCTCTGCGGAAGCGACCCCGCATGAGGAACACCATCAGCGGAGGCGCGAGCGTGATCGAGAGAAGCGACGCGAACAGCATCGCGAACGTCTTCGTGAACGCGAGCGGCTGAAAGAGGCGGCCCGCTTGCCCGGTGAGGGTGAAGATCGGGAGGAAGCTGACGGTGATGATCAGGAGCGAGAAGAAGATGGGCCCGCCGACTTCCTTGCAAGAGTCGATGATGATCCGCTTCCGATCCGAGCCCTCTGGCGCGTTGGCGAGCCGGACGTTCGCGTTCTCGATCAAGACGATCGCTGCGTCTGCGAGCTCACCGATCGCGATGGCGACGCCCCCGAGCGACATGATGTTCGCGGTGAGCCCGAGGTAGTAGAGCGGGATGAATGCGAGCAGCACGGAGATGGGTAGGATGATCGTCGCCACGAGCGCGCTGCGCGCGTGGAAGAGGAACACGAGGCAGATGAGCGCGACGATGATCCCTTCTTCGATCAGGGTCTTGGTGAGCGTGTCGATCGAGCCGTGGATGAGCTCGGACCGGTCGTAGGTCGGCACGATGCGTACGCCCTCGGGCAGCGCGAGCTCGTCGATGCGCGCCTCGATGCCTTCGATCACGTCGAGCGCGTTGCTGCCGATGCGCATGACGACGATGCCGCCGACGGCCTCGCCCTCACCCATGTAGTCGGCGGCGCCGCGCCGGATCTCGGGCCCGTAGCTGACGCGCGCGACGTCGCGCACCCGGATGGGATTGCCGCCGTCGCCGATCGCGACGACGCTCCCCTCGACGTCGCCCAGATCGCGCACGTACCCGCGCCCGCGGAGGACGTACTCGCGCCCCGACATCTCGATCACGCGCGCCCCGATCTCGCTGTTCGACTCGGAGACGGCGCGGCTGACGTCGCCGACGGACAGGCCCAGGCTCGCGAGGCGCTCCGGATCGAGGATGACCTGGAACTGGCGCTCGAAGCCGCCGACCGACGCGATCTCGGAGACGCCGGGCGCCGCCTGGAGCGCCGGCCGGATCGTGAAGTCCTGGAGCGCGCGCAGCTCCGCGAGGTCGTGCTCGCCCGAGTCGTCGACGAGGACGTACTGATACACCCAGCCGATGCCGGTCGCGTCGGGCCCCAGCACGGGGCGCGCGTCCGGCGGCAGGGGGACGCGCGGGAGCTGCTCCAGCACGCGCGTGCGCGCCCAGTAGAGATCGGTGCCTTCCTCGAAGATCACGTAGACGAAGCTCATCCCGAACATCGAGTAGCCGCGCACCGTCTTCACGCCGCCGGGCGTGCTCTGGAGCGCGCGCACCATCGGGTAGGTGACCTGATCCTCGACGAGGTCGGGGCTTCGCCCCATCCACTCGGTGAACACAATCACCTGGGGATCGCTGAGGTCGGGCAGCGCATCGAGCGGCGTCTCGCGAACTGCCCACACCGCCCATCCGCCGAGCGCGAGGACGAGGCCGAACACCGTGAGCGGGTGTCGGCCGCACCACTCGATGATCCGACCGATCACGGCGCTCCGTGCCCGGCGTGCGGGTCTGCGCCCGGGGTCGGGCGCCGTCCTTCTCGTTCAGCGGCGGAAGTCTCGGTGGTCGTCCCACCGTGCGCGTGCCCGGTGCCCCCGCCGGACGCGCGCAAGCGGCTCTCGGAGTCGACGAGGAACACGCCCGCCGCCACGACGCGCTCGCCCTCCACGAGGCCCGATGCGATCTCCACGCGCTCGTCTTCGCGCAGCCCGAGCTCGACGACGCGGGGCACGAAGGAGCCGTCCTCGGCGGCGACGAAGACGTGCTGGCGAATCCCGGTGTCGACGACCGCGTCCCGAGGCAGCGTGAGCGCGTCGCGCGCCGCCACCGCGAACACCGCGGTGCCGAACATCCCGGGCCGCAGCGCGCCGTCGGCGTTGTCGAGCGCGAAGCGGACCCGCACGGTGCGCGTCCGCTCGCTGAGCGTCGGATAGACGAAGTCCACGCGCGCTTCGAGCGGCGGCATCCCGCTTCCCGGCACATCGAGCCGTGCGGTCGTGCCCTCGCGCACTTGCGCCGCGGTCGCCTCCGGCACCTCCGCGATCGCCCAGACGTGCGAGAGGTCGACCACCGTGAAGAGCTCGGTCGACGGGTCGACGGAGGTCCCCACGCTGATCCCGCGATGCAGGATGACGCCCGCGCGCGGCGCGACGATCGTCACGTTGCGCCAGGGCTCGCCGCGCCTCTCGAGGGACGCGATCTCCGGCGCGGTCATCCCGAGCACTCGAAGCCGTGACCGCGCGCCTTGCGCGATCGGGCTCGGTGCCCCGGGCGGGGAGGCGCTCAGCGCCGCCAGGAGCTCGCTCTGCGAGGCGAGCAGCTCTTGCGAGAAGATCGCCGCGAGCCGCTGCCCGCGGCGTACGCGCTCGCCCGTCGTCGAGACGAAGAGCTCCTGGATCCAGCCGGAGACGCGGGTGTGCACGTGCGAGACGCGCCCCTCGTCGGGCACGATCGTCACGACCGCGCGCAGCTCCGCGGTCATCGGCGTGCGCGTCACCGGCACGACGCGAACGCCGATCGCCGCGGCGCGTTCCTGGTCGAGGTGCACGGGAGCGCGCGGCGCCGGGCCGCCGGTCCCGGCCGGACCCACGCTCTCGGGCGTGATTCCCGCTCGCTCGGGCGCTCCGTCCTCGAAGGGTCCGAGGATCCCGATGACGAGCGCGGCGGCGAGCGCGACGAGCACCGCGCCGCCGATGGCGAGCGCCCCGCGCAACCGACCCCGAGGCTTCTTCGTCATCGCATCCTCCCGAGCGCGCGCCGCAGGCGCACGCCGGCCATCGCCGCCTCGACCTCGGCGCGAAGCGCGTCGGTGCGGATCTCGAACAGCGCGCGCAGCGACTCGATCACCGTCACCTGGGGCACTTGCCCGGCGCCGTACTGTGCGAGGCCCGCGTCGACCGCCTGTCGCGTCCGCGGGAGCACGTCGTCGACGAGCGCGTCGCGCCGCGCGCGCGCGGCGAGCACCTGACCGCGCGCCGAGGCGACCTGTCCCTCGACCATCCGCTCCATCGCGCCGAGCTCGGCCTGCGACATCGAGACCATCGCGCGGGCCTCGTCGACCCCCGAGTCGAGGCGGTCGCGGAAGATCGGGATGGTGAAGCCGACCACGCCCATCACCCCCGCACCCTCGGCCATCGTGTACGCGCCGCCGACGCCGATGGTGATCATGGGGAAGTACATCGCCTCCATCTCGGAGACCTGCGCCTCGGATCGCGCGATGGCCTCACGCATCGCATCGACCTCGGGCCGTTGCCGGAGCGCTCGCGCCACGGCGAAGCGGGTGGTGGGCACGCGGCCGTCGGCGGGTACGGCGAGCGTCGGCATCGACGTCCGGCTGGGCAAGCCGAGCGCGGCGGCGAGCATGCCTTCCGCGCCCTCGATGGTGCCCGCGAGCGCAGCGCGCTCGGCCCGCAGCCGCGCGAGCTCGGCCTCGGCCCGCAGCGCGTCGGTCTGCGCACCGAGCCCGGCGGCGTACCGCGCCTGCGACGCCGCGACGAGCTGCTCGGTCACGGCGATCTGCTCCGCCAGGATCCCGTCGAGCGCGCGCGCGAGGTAGAGCTCGAG
>JAYRVK010000719.1:0-2824 GCA_041918555.1 Sandaracinaceae bacterium | reverse complement strand
CGAGGTCGCGCGCGAGGCCCTCGACGCGGCACGCGTCGCGGCCCTCCTGGGCCCCGAGTCGCCGGGCCTCGCGCTCGGGCCCGACCGCGAGGCGGCCCTGGCGCCCGCGGAGCTCACCTCGGAGCTCATCGAGCTCGTCGTCCGGCTCGACGGCCACCGGCTCGAGGACTTCCTCGCCGCCGCGCCGACCGAGCCCGGCCTCGCGGGGATCCTCTATGCGCTCGTCGCGGGCGACGCCCTCGTGCTCACCGATCCGCCGGAGGTCCCGCTCGCGCAGGCCCGCACCGCGGTCGTCGATCTGATCGAGGCCGCCGCGGCGCGCGCCCTCGACGGGGACTACTTCACGATCCTCGGGGTCGACCGCGACGCCGCGCGCGGGGAGGTCGAGCGAGCGCACCGGGATCGGCGGACCGAGCTCGCCGCGGTCCCCCTCGAGGCGCTCGGGCTCGAGCACCTGATCGAGGCGCGGACGGACGCCGTCGAGGCCCTGGACGAGGCCCTGCGCGTCCTGTCGGACGCCGAGCGCCGGCGGCGCTACGCTTCGGCGCTGTGGCCCGTCTTGTCATGAGCGGGCCCCGAGACTAGGAACGACCCGTATGGCGATCCGCACCATCCTCCACTACCCCGACAAGCGGCTGCGAGAGCCCGGCCGGCACGTGACCGAGTTCGGGCCGGCCCTGGCCCAGCTCGTGGAGGACATGGCCGAGACGATGTACGCGGCCCCCGGCGTCGGCCTCGCCGCGCCCCAGATCGGCGAGTCCGTCCGCCTGTTCATCGTGGACGTCGCCACCGGTGACGACGACCCTTCCGACCTGCGCGTCTTCGTGAACCCCGAGATCCTCGAGCGCGACGGCGTGCAGGTCTGGGAAGAGGGCTGCCTCTCGTTCCCCGGGATCCACGAGGAGATCGAGCGCGCCGAGCGCGTGAAGGTCCGCGCGCAGGACGCGACCGGCGCGGTGTTCGAGCTCGAGGCGGACGGCCTCCTCGCGGTGGCGATCCAGCACGAGAACGACCACCTCGACGGCAAGCTCATGGTCGATCACCTCGGCCTGATCCGCCGGCGGCTCGTGCACCGCTCGATGGTGAAGCGCGGGACCACGGTCGCCGCCGAGTAGCCCGATGCGCGCGATCTTCTTCGGCACGCCCCAGCTCGCGGTGCCGAGCCTCGACGCCCTCGCGTCGATCGCGGAGGTGGCCCTCGTGGTCTGCCAGCCCGATCGGCCCGCGGGGCGGGGGCTCGAGCTGCGGGCGCCGCCGGTGAAGGCGCGGGCCCTCGAGCTCGGCCTCCCCGTCGCGCAGCCGACGAAGCTGAGGCCCCCCGACTTCGCGGCCTCGCTGCGCGCGCTCGAGGCCGACGTCGCGCTCGTCGTCGCCTACGGGCGGATCCTGCCGCGCGCGGTGCTCGACGCGCCGCGGCGCGGCTGCGTGAACGTGCACGCCTCGTTGCTCCCCCGCTGGCGGGGAGCGGGCCCGATCCAGTGGGCGATCATGAGCGGCGACGCCGAGACCGGGGTGTGCCTCATGCAGATGGACGAGGGCCTCGACACCGGGCCCCTGCTCGCGCGCGCGGCGACGCCGATCGATCCCGACGAGACCGCGGGCGAGCTCGGCGAGCGGCTCTCTCGCCTCGGGGCCGAGCTCGTGCGGCGCGAGCTCCCGCGGATCGTGGCGGGCGAGGTGGCGCCGGGACCGCAAGATCCGTTGCACGCGACGATCGCGCGGCTCCTCGAGAAGGACGATGGCCGGATCGACTGGACCGCCCCCGCGCGCGCGGTGCACGACCGCGTGCGGGGCCTCGCGCCATGGCCGGGCGCGTTCACCACGCTCGACGGCGCGCGGCTGATGGTGCACCGGACCCGCGTCGTCGACGGGTCGGGCCGGCCCGGCGAAGTGCTCGCGGCCGAGGGCGACGCGCTCGTGGTCGCGTGCGGTGAGGGCGCGGTGGCGATCCGCGAGCTGCAGCTCGCCGGCAAGAAGCGCCTCGGCGCGCGGGCGTTCCTGGGCGGGCGGCCCCTCGCCGTCGGCGCGCGGATGGGGGAGCCATGAAGATCTACACGAAGCAGGGCGACGAGGGCGAGACCGGCCTGTTCGGGGGGACCCGCGTCTCGAAGGCCTCGCCGCGCGTCGCGGCGTACGGCGACGTGGACGAGCTCAACACCGCGCTCGGCGTCGCGCGCGCCGCGGGGCTCGACGAGGACGTCGACGCGCTCCTCGCGCGCATCCAGTCGGAGCTCTTCGAGCTCGGCGCGGAGCTCGCGGCGCGGCCCGGCAAGGCGCTCGGCATCCCGACGATCGGGGACGCGGAGGTCGAAGCCCTCGAGCGCGCGATCGATCGCGCCGAGGAGGAGCTCGCGCCCCTCGCGACGTTCATCCACCCGGGGGGCGCGCCGCCCGCCGCCCACCTCCACGTCGCGCGCACGGTCTGTCGCCGCGCCGAGCGCGCGATCGTCGGCCTCGGCGCGGGCGAGACGCGGCCCGAGGTGCTGCGCTACGTGAACCGCCTCAGCGATCTGCTGTTCGTGCTCGCGCGCCTCGCGAACCACCGCGCCGGCGTCGCGGACGTGCCGTGGAAAGGCCGCGGACAGGGCTCCGCGTCTTGACCGGCTCGGGCCCGGGAGCTACTTTGAAGTCGCGTTCCTCTGTTGGGATCGAGACGGTTCTGTGAAAAGAATCCCGTACAACCTCTGTTTTCTCGGAGGCACTGACTCGACCGCGGTGTGCAGGACCAGCAAGCGACACTGGGAAGCCTAAAGCGGCCGATACCCGCCCCCACTTTGAGAGGACTGGGGTTCCTTCACAGCAACCTACGGCCACGATGGTAAGG
>JAYRVK010000718.1:0-7327 GCA_041918555.1 Sandaracinaceae bacterium | reverse complement strand
GGCGGCGCGCCGGCCGAGGGCATGAGGTTGTAGGAGTGCCCGCGATCGAGCGCGAGCTCGAGCAGGAGGTCGGGCGCGCGCGCGACGTGCGGGCCCTCGAAGAGCTCCTCGCGTGTCCACACGTCTTGCACGACCGCCGCACCGGTGAACGGATCGCGGACCTCCGCGAGCCGCGCGCGGAGCTCCGCGACGAGCGCGGGGATCTCCGTGGGCTCGACGATCCCGGCGGGCGCGCGGCCGCGGACGTTGTGGTGGATCGCGGGGAAGTAGTTGAGCTCGTCGCTGAAGGCGCGCGTCCGCGCGAAGTCGATCGCGCCGAAGCGGGCGCGCGACTCGACGAGGCCGGGGAGCGCGCGGCCCGCGAGCGAGAACAGCGCCAGCCGCCCGCGCGGCGGCAGGCGCGTCAGCGCGAGGTCCTTGGCGCGCCCGAGCGCGCTCGCCCCTTCGCTCCTGAACGATAGCAAATCGTGTTGCGCGAGGAGCCGGTTGAGGTGGAGGACGGTGGTGCCGGCGCCTCCCGAGCCGTGGTCGCTGACGAGGCTCACCTCGACGTCCTCGCCGGCCTCCGCGACGAGGCGCGCGACCGCGCGGTCGAGGGCCTCGTACACCACGGCGAGCGCGAAGGGCGCGCCCGGCCGGTGCCGCGGCGAGCTCGCGTCGTGGAAGGCCCAGAGGTGGTGCGCGGCGGTGTCGCTCTCGCCGAAGTAGAAGGCGAACAGATCCCAGCGGGCGCGCCCGAGCAGCCAGCGCGCGAGCTCGGTCTTCTGCGCGACGCGCGCGGCGAGGCGACCGGGCAGGCGCAGGTGCCAGCCGGGCCTCTCCGCGGCGAGCTCGTCCACGTCGTCGAAGCGGAGCGGCCCGAAGCGCGCCGTGAGCTCGCGGTGAAGGGCGGGCGGGTGCACGAACGAGCGGTCGGCCTCGAACGCGACCGGCGAGTCCCACCCGCTCACGAACACGCCGCGCGCGAGCGGCTCGGGCGGCCACGTCCCCGGGAACCCCACGCAGGCGCACGCGAGGCCCATCGCGTCGAGCCGCGCGGCGATCGTCGGCGCCTCGCGCACGGTCCCCGCGGTGAACGCCACGCGGTAGCCCTCGCGCGTCGTGAAGTCGAAGACCCCGTGGCGCCCGGGGTCGACCCCGGTGAGGAACGTCGTCCAATTCGGCAGCGTCGCCGGCGGCTGCACGCTCTCGAGCCGCGCCCACGCGCCGCGGCGGCGCAGCGCGGCGATCGCCGGGAGCCGCGCCTCCCCGAGCCCGTCGATCACGTCGAGGTCCGCGCCGTCGAGGCCGATCACGAGGTGGCGCGCGCTCACTCGATCGCCTCGCCGAGCCAGCCCGCGGGCGTCGGCAGCCCGAGCGCGCGCAGGATCGTGGGGCCGACGTCGTGGATCGAGCGCGTCGCCAGCTCGCCGCGCGACGCGACCGCGGGGCCCGCCGCGATCACGATCCCGTCCCAGTCGTGGTTGCACCCGTCGGGCCCGCGGTCGTCCTCTCGCGCGAAGACCTCGCCGCCGACCGTGCCGAGGCTCCGGTAGTCGAGGTCGCCGAAGAACACGAGCAGGTCGGGCGGGACGCCGTTCGCCGCGCGGTAGAGCTCGACCGGCCGGTGCGCGCGCGCGCGGAGCGCGGGGTCGGCCTCGAGGGCCGCGCGCAGCGCCGCGAGCTCGGCCTCGGGGTCCTCGACGATCCCCTCCGGCTCGCGGCCGCGCACGTTGAGGAAGACGCGCGCGTAGTAGCCCCCCGCGCTCCACGCGCGCGTGCGCGACCAGTCGATCATCGCGTCGGTCAACCGCGTGGGCGCGCTCGGCGCTTCCCGCAGCACGAGCCAGCCCGTGCGCCGGAGCCACTCGTTGATGCACACCGCGCCGAGCATCGGGCGCGCGCCGTGATCCGAGACCACGAGCACCGTCGTGTCGCGGCCCACCTCGTCGAGCCACGCGCCGACCTCGGCGTCGACGAACGCGTAGTAGTCGCGCGCGTCGCGCACGCGCGGGTGGCGCGGGTCGTGGTCGGGGTGCGCGGGGTCGAGGTGGCGCCACATCGCGTGGTGGAGCCGGTCGGTCCCCATCTCGACGAAGAACGCGAGGTCCGGGCGCTCCTCGCGGGAGAGCGCGCGCCCGATCGCGAAGCGTCGCCGCGTGGTCTCGTAGAGCTCGTCGAGGAGCCGATCGAGGTCGTCGGTGCGGAAGTCGGCGACGTCCGGCGCGTGCGGCCCGAAGCGCGCCTCGAGCCGGGGCCCGAGCTCGGGCGGGTGCGTGAAGGGGGGCCGCGTGCCGAGGAACCCGCTCACCGCGACGCCGTTCACCGCGGGCGGGGGCGAGGTGAGCGGAACGTAGATCACGCAAACCTTCTTGCCCGCCTCGGAGGCGAGGTCCCACACGCGCGGCGCGTCGGTGGTGGTCGCCGCGATCGCGAGCTCGTACGCGCCGGGCGCGCGGTTCCGGAAGCCGTACAGCCCGAGCTCGCCGGGGTCGCGCCCGCTGACCATGCAGGCCCACGCGGGGACGGTGATGGGCGGGGCCACGCTGCGCATGCGGGCCCACGCGCCGCGGCGGCGGAGCTCGCTCAGCCGGGGGAGCGCGCGCGCGAGCCGGTCGAACACGAGGGAGGGCGCCGCGCAGTCGAGCCCGAGGACGAGGACGCGGCCGCTCACCGCCACCACGACGACGCGAAGAAGTCCATGGTGCTCGCGACGAGCCAGTGCAGGAGCACGCCCGGCCAGATGCTCTTGCTGCGGAGCGCGATGAAGCAGAGCACGAGCCCCGCGATCACCGCCGAGGCCATCTCGAGCTCCGGCTTGCCGTAGTGCATCAGCGTGAACGGGATCGTGGAGATCAGCACCGAGCGGCGCATGAAGTCCTTCTGGAAGCCGAACAGCATGAAGCCGCGGAAGAAGAACTCCCACGCGATCCACTTCACGAGGTAGCAAGCCTCGAAGAGGAAGTAGAGCTCCATCGAGGTGTCGGCCGCGTCGAGCCGCGGGTACACCGCCTGGAAGCTGCGCCCGTCGTGGACGAGCCACACGAGCGGGATCATCGCGACCCACAGCCCGAGCACGATCGCGATCTCGGGCAGCGCGCCCTCGAGCCGGAAGCCGAGGTCGCGCGGTGACCAGCGCTCGCCGACCGCGCACAGGAGCAGCGGCGCGAGCATCAGGAGCACCACCGCCGAGCCGTGCGCCCAGAGGTGCTGGTGGAACTCGACGAGCTGCAGGCCCGTGAGCGAGACGCAGCGATCGATGAACCACGGGGGCGCGTCGCTGGTGCCGCCGTGGTGGTGGTACAGCACCATGAGCCACGTCGCGGCGGCGCTCAGGTAGAGCGGACGCCACCCCATCCCGGGGAAGACGCGGTCGATCTGGTGCTCGAGCCAGCGGCGCACGGCGGGCGAGGCTAGTACACGCGCCCGAAACCCGTTCCGGGTTTCGGCTGCGGGTGTCCTAGGTTCTCGCTGGAGGGTCTGTTCCAGCCCCTCCCCCCATCGGGATTGCATCCCGATGGGCCCCCCACCCAAGACGTACCCCGCGTCCCTCCGGTCGATCCGCGTTCGGCTCGCGCCGAACCCGGATCGAACCTCGGGCCGGGGTACTAGCGCGCCTGCACACCTCTGTGCAGCCGGCCGCTCGATGCGCTCGAAGCATGGAGAAATTGGGGGCGCGCCGCGCGTGGCACCGCGCGTGCTGAACCGGAGGCCATGACCCGCCTCGCTCCGCTCGCCACCCTGCTCGCCCTCCTCGCCGCGACCCCCGCGGCGGCGCAGGACGTCCGCGGGGTCGCGCACCAGGGGCTCGTGCTCCTGCTCAACCCGATGGGCGCGCAGCACGAGCTCGCGCTCGGCCTGCGCGCGCCCCTCTTCGATCAGGACGAGCTCCTCTTCGGCGGCGCGCACGCAGAGGCCGGGGTGATCTCGCGGACCGCTCCCGTCTTCGCGAACACCGGGGCCTACCTCGAGGTGAGCCCGCTCGCGTTCCTGGTGCTGCGCGCCGAGGTGCTCGGGGTCGGGCAGTGGCCGATCGGGATGGACGGCGCGGGCTACTACGGCCTCGAGAGCTACGAGGAGGACGTCCGCGCGCAGACCCTCACCGGCGAGAGCGGCGGGAGCGCGACCGGCTGGACGGTGCGCTTGTCCGGTCAGCTGCAGGGCGCCATCCCGTTCTCGGACGACGTGCGCCTGCTCCTCGTCGAGCGCATGACCTTCCAGCACGACGACATCGGCGACGCGCCGCACTACTACAGCCTCGAGCACGACCTCGTGCTCGCGCGGAGCGACTGGGTCACCCACAACGACGGGCTCGTGCTCGCGGAGATCCGCGCGGCCGAGGACCTCGTCGTCCGCGCCGGCGCGTACTCGAACCTGCGCTGGGTGCCGCGCTCGGGCTACGTCGGCCACCAGGTCGGCCCGCTCGCCGCGGTCACCTTCCGGAGCGTGACGCGCGAGGTCTCCTCGCTCTCGATCTTCGTGCGCGGCGGCTACTACACGCACCACGTGACCCGCGCCGACGAGCTCACGATCCTCGGCGGCCTCTCGATCGACTACGATCTCGGGGCCGTCCGATGAAGCGCCGCCACGTCCTCGCGTTCGGGCTCTCGGGCCTCGCGAACAACCTCGTCGCGACGTGCGTCGGCGTGCACCTCCTGATGTTCTACACGGACGTCGTCGGGCTCGCGCCGCTCTGGGTGAGCGCCGGGCTCGTGATCGCGACGATCTGGGACGCGATCAGCGACCTCTGGATGGGCCGCATCAGCGACGCGACGCGGTGGCGCGCGGGGCGGCGGCGCCCGTACATCCTGATCGGCGCGCTCCCCGCCGCGGCCGCGTTCGCCCTGCTGCTCGCGCCGCCCGCCCTCGAGGGCGGCGCGCTCGGGCTGTTCCTCGTCGGGGTGCTCCTCGCGCTCTTCACCGCGACGACCGTCGTGCAGGTCCCCGCGCTGAGCCTCCTGCCCGAGATGGCCAAGGGCTACGACGAGCGCACCCGGCTCGCGACCGCGCGCGAGCTCTTCGGCAACGTCGGCGATCTGCTCGGCCTGATGCTGCCGCCGCTCTTCCTCGTCGCGCTCGGCGCCGACCGGGGCACACCCGACGCGGGCGAGCGCGCGCGCGAGGCGTTCGCGGGCGCCGCGGCGGTCGGCGGCCTCGTGATGCTCGGCGCGCTCGCCGCGACGTGGCTCGGGACCCGCGAGGATCCGAGCGTGCGCCCCGACACCACGCCGCTCCGCGAGGCGCTCGCGGCGCTCCGGCAGAACCAGCCCTTCCGCGCGCTGATGGGCGCCAGCGTGCTCGCCGCGCTCGGGCTCGCGATCGTGAACACGCTGGTCCTGCACGTCTTCGTCCACGTGCTCCGCTTCGAGTCGCCCGTGATCCACATGGCCGCGTTCGCGGTGAACGCAGGCGCCGCGATCGCGAGCTACCCCTTCTGGAGCTGGCTCGCGCGCACGAAGGGCAAGCCCTTCGCCTTCCGCGCCGGCCTCGCGCTGACGATGGTCACGTTCGCGAGCGTGTTCGTGGTGGGGCCCGGGAACCTCGTCGGGCTCTGCGCGGTGATGGTGTTCGGCGGCGCCGCGAACGTGGGCTGCTGGATGCTGATGTCCTCGCTCGCCGCCGACGTGACCGACGTCGACGAGCTCGCGAGCGGACAGCGCCGCGAGGGCCTCTTCGCAGGGTTCACCGCGCTCCTGCGCAAGGGCGCGACGGCCGCGGCGCTCGGCCTCGTCGGGGTGGGGCTGTGGCTCGTCGACTACCAGGCCGGCGCCCCCGCGCAGACCCCCGAGACGGTGCTCGGGCTCGAGCTCCTGTTCGCGGTGCCGCCGACCGCGCTGATCCTGGGGGCGCTGTTCGTGTTCCGCGACTTCCGCCTCGGGCGGGCCGAGCACGCCGAGATCGTGGAGGTCCTCGGGGCGCGGCGGGCCGCGCGGGCCCACGCCGTCGAGCCGGAGAGCGCGCGGCCTGCAACGATTCCGTCGCTCGCGGCCACTCCCTAGCGGCGCGCTTCGTGCAACCTCTCGTGCGGTCGTGCCACAACGCGCCGTGATCCAGGGCGCGCCTTGAGTCATCATGCCCCCGGGAGGGCCCTCCGTGCGCCGCACCATCGCTTACTTCTTCGTCGCGCTGCTCCTCGTCGCCTGCGGCTCCAAGAGCGGGCTGCGCGTCCCGGACTACGACTGGGACGCGGGCATGGACGCGGGGGTGGACGCGGGGCTCGACGCCGGCGTCGACGCGGGACCGGTCCCCGACGAGTGCATCGAGCTCCCCTTCGGCGAGCCGCCGCGCCAGCTCCCGATCACCTTCGTCGCGCAGATCGTCAGCGCCGACGTCTACTTCCTCGTCGACGTCACGGGCTCGATGGGCGACGAGATCGCGCAGATCCAGGACGGGCTGACCGCGCGGATCATCCCGGGCCTCGCCGCGCAGATCCCCGACGTGCGCTTCAGCGTCGGGCGCTTCTCCGACTTCAACGTGCCCTCGTTCGGCTACGGCTCGGACGGAGACGACGTGTTCCGGCTGGTGCAGGAGTCGACGAGCGACGTCGACGTGGTGGTCGGCGCCGTGAACCGCCTCGCGACGCAGTCCGGCGGCGACACGCCGGAGTCGATGATCGAGGCGCTCTACCTCTCGGCGACCGGCGAGGGCCTCGGCTCGTGGGCGCCCTCGGCGCGCTGCCCCGAGGGCACCGTGGGCTACCCGTGCTGGCGCCCGACGGGCTCGCCGATCATCCTCGCGTTCACGGACGCGCCGAGCCACAACGGCCCGGGCGGCGCGGAGTCGTACGACCCGTCCGCGTTCACACGCGGGCCGCAGCCGCACACCTACGAGCAGACGGTCAACGCGCTCCGCTTGCGCGGCGCCAAGGTGCTCGGCCTGAACTCCGGCGACTTCGGCGACACCGGCCGCGACCACCTCGAGGCGCTCGCCCGCGACACCGGCGCGGTCCGGCCCGACGGGACGCCGATCGTCTTCGACATCCGCACCGACGGCTCGCTCCTCGGCGACGCGGTGATCGAGGCGGTGCGCACGCTCGTCGACGACGTGCCGATCGACGTCGACGTGCTCCTCGAGGACTGGCCGTTCGACGAGATCGACGCGACGATGTTCGTCGAGCGCGTCGAGGCGGTCAGCGCGATGCCGCCGGACGGCGCGACGCGCCGGCGCGACCACTTCGAGGACGTGCGCCCGGGCACCCGCGTCAACTTCCGGATCCTCTTCTTCAACGAGAGCATCCCGCAGACCGACGAGGTCCAGCGCTTCTTCCTGCACGTCATCCTGCGCGCGGACGGGGTCACGCGACTGCAAGAGACCTTGCTCGAGATCGTGGTGCCGCCGCGCGGCGGCG
>JAYRVK010000717.1:0-9798 GCA_041918555.1 Sandaracinaceae bacterium | reverse complement strand
TCGGCTACGCGGCCGGCGCGCTCTACCGCTACTACCCGAGCAAGGACGCGCTCCTGATCGCGCTCCAGCGCCGCGTGCTCGAGGCGCTCGCGCAGGACGTGGCCGAGGGCGACGCGCGCGCGCGGGCCTACGTCGCGCGGAGCCGGTCGGTCACCGCCGGGGTGGCCTCGCTCGTCCCGCTGCTCGTCGGCGTCCGAGTGTACCTCACGCTCGGCGAGCGCCGCCCGGCGCACGCGCACCTCCTCGCGCGCTGGCTCGGGAGCCCGGGTCCGATGATCGCGACGGAGGTCGCCGCCCCGACGCTCGCGGGGCTCCTCGAGCTCTTTCGCGCGGTGCCGCGCCTCTTCGAGGAGGCTTCGCAGGGCGGCGCGATCGCGCCGGGCGACGAGGCGCGCCGCGCGATGGTGCTGTGGAGCGCTGTGCAAGGTGCCTTGCAGGTGAGCAAGCTCGACCGCTTCGGCGTCGACGCGTTCCGGCAAGCCCCGCTCGTCGACGAGCTCTGCCGCGCGCTGTTCGTGGGCTGGGGCGCTTCGGAAGACACGTTCGCCGATGCCTGGCGTCGGGCGAAGAAGGTATCGTGAGGAGGTCGCAGTGATGATCGGCATCGGCATCGGCATCTTGCTCGGGCTCGTGGCGTGGACCCTGCTCGAGTACGCGCTCCATCGCTTCGCGGGGCACGCCAAGGGCCTCAGCAAGCACGTCCGAAAGGAGCACCTCGCGCACCACGCGAAGCCCGACTACTTCACCGGCACCGCGAAGAAGCTCTTCCTCGCGGTCCCCGTCCTGTCGGTGCTCGCGGTCTTGGCGATCCCGCTCGCGGGCTGGGCCGGCGCTGCGTTCGTCCTGGGGGTCGCGTCGGGCTGGACCTTCTACGAGCGGCTGCACCGCGCGACCCACGTGCGCGGTCCCCGGAGCCGCTACGGCGCGTGGGCGCGCCGGCACCACCTGCACCACCACTTCGAGGACGCGCACACGAACCACGGCGTCACCTCGCCGGTGTGGGACTGGGTCTTCGGCACCCTCGCGAGGCCCGCGATGGTGCGCGTACCGAGGCGCCACGTGCACTGCTTCGCGTGGCTCCTCGCGGATGACGATCGCGTCAAGCCCGAGTACGAGGGGGCGTACCGGCTGGTGTGAGGCGCGCGCGTCGGGCACTCTGCGCCCGATGCTCGCTACCTTGTTCCGCAAGAAGGACCTCGCGCGGGTGCTCCGCGAGGCCGGAGATCCGAACGCCCGCGAGGGGCACGCCGTCGAGTCCGGCGGCCTCAAGCGCCACCTCGGCCCGTATCACCTCGTGGCGCTGGGGATCGGCGCGATCATCGGCGCCGGCATCTTCTCGCTCACCGGGACCGCCGCCGCGCACTACGCGGGCCCGGGGATCGTGTTCAGCTTCGTGATCGCCGGCGTGCTCTGCGCGTTCGCGGGCCTCTGCTACGCGGAGCTCGCGTCGATGATCCCGGTCGCGGGCTCGGCCTACGCCTACTCGTACACGACGATGGGAGAGCTCATCGCGTGGATCATCGGCTGGGATCTGATCCTCGAGTACACGTTCGGCGCGGTCACCGTCTCGATCGCGTGGTCCGGCTACTTGTATTCCTTGGTGCACACGACGCTCGGCGTGGAGCTCCCCGTCGGGCTCCTGCGGCTGACCAAGGGTCCGTTCGAGACCGTCGAGCTCCCGAACGGCACCGAGGTCGCCGGGATCGTGAACCTGCCGGCGGTCTTCATCGCGCTCGTGCTCGCGGCGGTGCTGTACCGGGGCATCCGCGAGAGCGCCTGGGTGAACAACGTGATCGTGGTGGTGAAGGTCACGATCGTCATCGCGTTCGTCGCGCTCGGCATCGGCATCATCGAGATGGACAACCTCATCGCCAACCCCGCGGCGTCGGGCCCGGCGGCCCTCGTGCCGGCGGCCCGGATGGTCGAGGGCGCGAGCCGGTACGGCTGGGGCATGGGCGGCGTGCTCACGGGCGCGGGCGTCGTGTTCTTCGCCTACATCGGCTTCGACGCGGTCTCCACGACCGCGCAGGAGGCGAAGAACCCGGCCCGGGATCTCCCGTTCGGGATCCTCGGTTCGCTCGTCGTCTGCACGGTCCTCTACATCCTCGTCGCGGTCGTCCTGACCGGCGTGGTCCCGTACGGCGAGCTCGGCGTGCCGGATCCGATCGCGGTCGGGATCGATCGGATCGTGGAGATGCGCGGCTGGTCGGCCGGGGCCCGCGGCACGTTCACGTTCGCGGTGAAGGTCGGCGCGCTGGCCGGGCTCACGAGCGTGATCCTCGTGCTCCTCCTCGCGCAGGCGCGGGTGTTCTACGCGATGAGCCGCGACGGGCTGTTGCCGTGGTTCAAGGACACGCACCCGCGCTTCCACACGCCGCACCGCGCGACGGTGATCACGGGGGTGTTCGTCGGCGTGTGCGCCGCGTTCATGCCGATCGCGCTCGTCGGCGAGCTCGTCTCCATCGGGACGCTCCTGGCGTTCGTCCTCGTGTGCCTCGGCGTCCCCATCCTCCGGCTCACGAACCCGCAGCACCCGCGGCCCTTCGCGGTGAAGGCGCCGTGGGTGATCGGCCTGCTCGGGGCGGGCACCTGCATCTGGGTGATGATCGGCCTGCCGTGGGACACGTGGCTCCGGATGATCGTCTGGCTCGTGATCGGCTTCGCGATCTACTTCGGCTACGGGATGAAGCACAGCGTCCTCGCGCGCGAAGGCGCCGCGGGGCCTCCGAGCGGGCCCGCCAGCCCGGCGCCGGACGAGCCCGGCGACGCGCCGGCGAAGGCGCCCGCGAGGCGCGCGCCGAAGAAGAGGAAGCGGAAGAAGTGAGGCCGGCGCGGAGCGCCGGCGCTCGGGCGAGGGGGAACGCGCGCCCGCGCATTCGAACGGCGGGCCCCCTCAGCCGCAGACGCGGTTGCGGCCGGTGCGCTTCGCCTCGTAGAGGAATTCGTCCGCGCGCTTCACGAGGTCCTGCGGGTCCTGGATGGTGCTCTCCCACTCGGCGACACCCAGGCTCACGGTGACGGGGATCTCGGTGCCCTCGAACTTGAAGACGGCGGCCTCGATGCTCGCGCGGAGCTTCTCTGCGAGCTGGACTGCGCCGTCGCGCGACACCTCGGGCACGATGACGCTGAACTCCTCGCCGCCCGTGCGGCAAGGCACGTCGTCGCGCCGCACTCGGTTGCGCACGAGGGCGCCGAGCTGCCGCAGCACGGAGTCGCCCGCGAGGTGTCCGTACGTGTCGTTGATCTTCTTGAAGTGATCGATGTCGAACAGGACCAGGGAGAAGCTCCGGCCGTAGCGCACCGAGCGGGAGGCCTCGCGCTCGAGCGCCTCGTTGAAGTAGCGCTTGTTGTGGAGCTCGGTGAGGCCGTCCACCGTCATGAGCCGGTAGATCTCCTCGTGGTACTGGGCTTCCATGTTGCCCGAGACGATGAACTTGAAGATGGTGCGCCCGACCTTCACCTGGTCTCCGTCGCGCAGCACCACCTCGTCGATCAGCTCGTCGATGACGTAGGTCCCGTTGGTGGATCCCATGTCGCTGATGACGTAGTTGGCCCGCTGGCGCTGGATGCGCGCGTGGTTGCGCGAGACGCTCTCCTGATCGAGCTGCACGTCGCACTTCGACGAGCGGCCCATGATGCAGGGCTCCGGGCCGAGGGGGACGCGCCGGCCGAGGTCGTCGCCGTAGATGACGACGAGGCAGCCCTCGCGAGGCCCCTCACCGCCCCCGGTGACGGGCGACTTGGTGATGACCGTGACGACCGTCTTGTTCGGATTGGTCGTCCTCTCGTCTTCCATCGCTCGCCTCCAATGATGAACGAGAGTCGCGCCGAGCGGAAGGCGGCTGTTCTTTTGACCCGCCGATCCGCCGTCGATAGGTTCGGCGGCGATGCGGGTGTCCTGGCGGCTGACCCTCCGAATCACGCTCGGCGTGGCGGCGATCGGCGCGGCCGTGGGCTTCCTCTCGGGCCCGCTGTCGGCGGACGAGCCGACGCCTCCCGCGCCGGCGCCCCCGGCGGCGCCGAGCGCGGCCGGAGGTCGCACCTTCCCCGGGCTCGACCCGCTCCGGCACCGCGTGGAGGACGGCGTCACCGTCGCCGATCTGAGCGACGGTTCGACCGCGGTCCTGTCCATCGATCCGGAGCTGCAGGCCCACGTCGACGGCATCCTCTCGCGCTACGAGGTCCCGGCCGGGGCGGTGGTCGCGATCGAGCCGTCGACCGGACGGATCCTCGCGTACTCCTCCCGATCGATCGATCCCTCGGCGGGGGACCTCGTCCTCGACGCGGCCCCTCCGACCGCCTCGATCTTCAAGATCGTGAGCGGCGCGGCCCTCGTGGACGCCGGCGTCGATCCCGAGACCCCCGTCTGTTATCACGGTGGCCTCCGACGTCTCACGGAGGGCAACCTCGAGGACGATCCCGAGCGTGACCGCACCTGCGCGAGCCTCGCCGAGGCGATGGGCGGCTCGCTGAACGCGGTCTTCGCGAAGCTCGCGGTCCGGCACCTCGACGGGGCGACCCTCGAGCGCTGGGCGTCCGACTTCGGCTTCGGCCACGCGCTCCCCTTCGACGTGCCGACGCGCATGAGCCCGATGGAGGTGCCGTCGGACCGGCTCGAGTTCGCGCGCACTGCGGCCGGTTTCTGGCACATGCACATGTCGCCCCTCCACGGCGCGCTGATCGCGGCGACGGTCGCGAATTCCGGGCAGATGCCGCGCGCCACGCTCGTCGACGAGGTGATCGACGGCCGCGGCGACGTGACGTATCAGGCGAGGCCGGCCACGCACCGCGCCGTGATGACCGAGGCCACCGCGGCCGCGGTGACGCGGATGATGCAACGGTCGTTGACGCGCGGCGGCACCGCGCGGCAGTGGTTCTTCGATCGCCGCGGCACGCCGTTCTTGCCGGGTATCGAGATCGCGGGCAAGACGGGGACGCTCGCCACCGACGACCCGTATCGCAGCTACACCTGGTTCGTGGGGTTCGCGCCGGTCGAGGACCCGCAGATCGCGGTGGCCGCCCTGGTCGTCAACGGCCCGCACTGGCGCATCAAGGGCACGTTCGTCGCGCGCGAGGCGATGCGCCACTGGCTGGTCACGCGCCCGCGGCTCCTGCGCCGCGCCGCCGAGGCCGCCGAGCAGGCGCCCGCGCCCGAGGCGCCGACCGTCGAGCCGCCGACCGAGTAGCCGCTCCCTCGAAGACTCAGCCCAGCGCGGCGCGGGCGGCCTCGACGTCGACGAGGCCTTCCTTCACCAGCTCGCGCAGGTGCATCTCGAAGGTCTGCATCCCGTACGGGTGCCGGCCCTTCTCCATGATGTCCTTGAGGGGCACGTTGCCCTCGGGGCTCTTGATCGTCTCGCGCGCGGTGCCGGTGACCACGAGGATCTCCGCCGCGAGGACCAGCCCGCGGCCGTCTGCACGAGGCAAGAGACGTTGCGCGATGATCCCCTTGAGGTTGTCGGCGAGCCGCTCGCGCGTCTCGGTGACCTCGCGCTCGCCGACCAGGGCGAGGATGCGGCCGATCGTCCGCTGGACGTCCGGCGTGTGCAGCGTCGAGAGGAGGAGGTGGCCCGTCTCCGCCGCCTTGAGCGCGATGTCCATCGTCTCCTCGTCGCGGATCTCGCCGACGAGGATCGCGTCCGGAGACTGGCGCAGCGCGCCGCGGAGCGCCGTCGCGAAGTCGCTCGTGTCGATCCCGACCTCGCGCTGCGAGATCATGCTCGTCCCGTCGGTGTGGATGAACTCGATCGGATCCTCGATCGTGACCACGTGCGCGCGCACCGTGGTGTTCATGTGCCCGATCATCGCGGCGAGCGTGCTCGACTTGCCGTTGCCCGCGGCGCCGCACACGAGGATCATCCCGCGCTCGAGCTCGGCGAGCTTGCGCACGACCTCGGGCAGCTTGAGCTCGTCGAAGGTCGGGATGCGGAGTGGGATCGAGCGCAGCGCGAGCGCGATGGTCCCGCGCTGGCGGTACACGTTGACGCGGTAGCGGCCGACGCCCGGCACCGAGTACGCGGTGTCGTACTGGTGGAGCTCGTCGATGCTGCCCTCGAAGGGCGACGCGGCGAGGATGAGCCGGCCGAGATCGCGGGTCTGGTTCGGCTTGAGCTTCTCGCCCTGCAGATAGTGCAGCGTGCCGCCCACGCGGAACGCGGGCGGCTGGCCGACCTTGAGCAGGATGTCCGAGGCGGCGTACTGCTGCCCCTTCTTGAGCAAGGCATGAAGCGCCGACTCCTCCATCGCGAGGAGTCTACTCCATCGGTTCGGTGTCGCGTCGCCGGACCACGAGCGTGTTCATGCGCTCGGTCAGCTCGAACGAGCGCTGATAGGCCGAGGCCTCGCGGCCGGTCTCGAACGGTCCGATCCGCACCCGGTACGTCGTGCCGCGATCCTCGATCTCCGCCGCCACCACGAACGCGCGGTGCCCGCGGGTGCGCAGGCCCGACGCGAACGCCTCGGCCGCCTCGCGCTCGGGCACGCTGATGACCTGGACCGTGTACTCGCCCTCGCTCCCCGCCGGAGCCGGCGTGTGGCTCGAGGGGGCCGGGAGCGACGACGCGACGAGGGGGTCGTGGGCGGCGGCGCGCGCGAGGCCGCGCGAGCCGGGCCCGATCGCGACGGCCGCGGGCATCGCGGAAGGGAGCGCGCGGGCGATCCGATCCTCGATCGCCTGCTCCATGGGGGGGAGGTGGGCGAGCGGGTCGGGGTGCTCGAGCTCGGCGCTCGCGGCCGCGATGGCGGCGGTGAGCTCCGGCCGGTCGTCCTCCGGGCCGAGGGCGGACGGGAACGTCAGCGCGGCCCGGTCGATCGCGGGCACCGCGTCGGACGGCTCCGCCTCCTCCTCGGCCGCCTCGGCCATCAGCCCCGCGGCCCGGTCGAGCCGCGCCAGAGGGTCGTCCGCGACCTCGTCCTCTCCGCTCGACCAACCCACGAGGCTCCCCATCGCGAACACGAGGGCGATCGTCACGAGGATCAGCAGGCCCACCAACGCGAGCGGCCGGCCCTCACCGTCGTCGTCGCGCTCCTGGATCTGCTCGAGGTCACGCATGGCGCTGTCCATCGGGGTCTCCCTGCTACCTTTGCCCACTGTGTACCGAGATGTAGGTGTGATGTAGGCGGTGCGGCCACGGGGCGTCAAGAAAGCGGGAGGAGTACGCTCGCTTCATGCGCCGCCTCGCCCCGCTCGTCCTCGTCGTGCTCGGTCTCCTGGTCCCGCGCGACGTCGGCGCGCAGGGCGGATCGGCCGTCGCGCACGCCATGCGCCTGGCGACCCTCGCCCCGCGGAACGGGATCATGGTCCAGGCCACCGCGCGCTGGAACCAGGCGCTCGCGGCGGCGACCGGCGGGCGCGTCCAGGTGCGCGTGTACTGGGGCGGCCAGATGGGCGACGAGCGGACGGTCGTCCGCAAGATGCGGATCGGCGACGTGGACGCGGCCTTCCTCACGTCGTCCGCGCTCGCGCTGATCTACCGGCCGGTGCTCGCGATGCAGGCGCCGGGGATCATCAGCGAGTACCGGCAGGTCGACGCGGTGCGCGAGCAGCTCGGGCCGGAGATGGCGCGCGGGATCGAGGGCGAGGGCTTCGGCCTGCTCGGCCTCGGGGACTCGGGGCGCATCCGGATCTTCTCGCGCGAGCCGGTGCGCCGTCCACACGACTTGCGCCGTATGCGGCCGTGGGTGCCGCGCACGGACGCCATCTTCCGTCACTTCCTCGCGGTCGTCGGAGCGACGGGCGTGCCGCTCTCGATCGGCGAGGTGTTCGGCGGGCTGCGCACCGGGATGATCGACGCGGCGCCGGGCACCGCGATCGCGGTGGCGGGCCTGCAGTGGTTCACCTCGGTGGAGTACTGCACCGCACAGAGCGACGGCTTCCTCGTCGGCGGGCTGGTGGTCCGTCGCGGCTTCCTCGATCAGCTCTCGGCCGCGGATCGGCAAGCGGTCTTCGACGTGAGCGCCCAGAACCACCAGCGCACCATCCGCGCCGCGCGTACCGCGGACGAGCGCGCGTACACGGCGCTCCAGCGGCACGGCATCACGCCGATCGACGTGGAGCCGCATCGCGCGGAGTGGCAGGAGACGGCCCGGCAGACTCGGCTCCGGATGCGGGGCGCGGTCGTCCCCGCGGAGCTCCTCGATCGCGTCGAGCGCGTGGCCGCGGCCGCCCTCTAGCGCGGTGGAGTGAGCAATCCTCGTTGCGGAGACTCAGCTCTCGCGTGTGATCCCGCAGCGGTACCAGTTCCCGAGTATCGCAGGCTCCTGGCCCATCTTGTCCATGCGCAACAGGTAGGTCCCGTCGGCCGGGATGACGATCTCCTCGAAGAAGAGGTTCGAGCCGGGCTCCTCGCGATCGCTCCCGAGCACGGTCGCGCCGTCGAGGTCGAGCAGCTCCGCCCCGAGGCCGATGATCCCGGAGCCGGCGTTCTGCGATCCGCAGACGACTGCGATCGTGTCACCCGCGCTGGCGTCGAGACGCCAGTGGTCGACGTCGCCGTCGGCAAGGAAGCCGGCGATGAAGCCGCGCGGCGGCGTGCGCGTCGCGTCGACGACGATCTCCTCGGCCATCGTCGGGTCGTCGTTCGCGGCCTCCGCGAGCTCGCGGGGGTTGTCGTTGTTCCGGCGTCCGAACATCACGTAGAAGTCGTTCGCGCCGGCTGCGCCCCCCGGGTGCTCGACCCAGAGGAGCCACGTGCCGCCGGTGAGCGCGGGCTCGAGCGTCGGGACGCTCGAGAAGTCCGTCTCGGCCCAGATCGCGCTGCCGGTCTCGTCGGTGATCCACACGCGCGCGGGCGTGGTCGTGCTGCCGTTCCCGCTCGGGCCGCCGTCCCAGAGCAGCGAGCGCCAGAAGTGGCGCCCGCCCGTGCGGATGCTGATCGAGTACACGTCCACGTCGCTCGAGTCGTCGAGGTCGCCGAGGAGGTAGATGCGGTCGTCCGAGAGCGTGATGCCGATCGCGCTCGTCGCGTCGTCCCCGGTCTCCGCCTCGATCAGGGTCACCGGGTTGTCCGAGGCGGCGACGAACAGCGCGAGCTCGTATTGGAAGCTCGGCATCCCGCGCGGCGGCTCCGCTCCGTCCTCGACCTTCAGGTAGAAGGTGCCCGTCGCGGGGAGCCGCGTGATGAGCTGGCTGTCCGCCTCGCCCGCGAACGATGCATCGTTCGTCGCGATCTGCGTCTCGCTCGCGTCGTACAGCGTGACGACCGTGTCGAGGAGCGTCTCCATCACGTCCGGGTTCGCCGTGGTCGTCACGACGATCCACTGCCCCTCGGTCCCCTCGAACCGGTAGTAGTCGACGTCGCCCGCGCTCTCGATGAGGTAGGTCCAGGGGCTCTCGGCGATGACGAGCTCCGTCGCGCCGGCGATCGTGTCGTTCGACGGGGCGCCCGCGTCGGAGCCCGCGTCGACGACCATCTCGCCCGCGTCGCTGCCCCCGGCGTCCTCCGGAGGTGGCGGCGCCTCGCCGTCACATCCCACCACCACCGCGACGAGCACCCCCATCCAAGTCGAAGCTCGCATACTCACCCCCGATGCGAGCACGATAGCGGGACGCCGCGCCGGCGTCAGTGCCCCCGAGTGCAGGGCACAAGCTTCCTTGACGATCAGCGAAGCTGCTGCAGACGGGTCTCGGCTTGCTGCGCCAACCGCTCCGGGAGGCCGAGCGCGAGAGCGCGGCGTAACGCGACGCGTGCCCGCGCCGGCCGGTGGAGCTCGTCCATCTCGATCCGGCCGAGGGTGTACGCCGCGAGCGCGGCGCGCGGATCGTCGTGGGTCATCGCGCGGCGCAGGAGCGCGGCCGCG
>JAYRVK010000716.1:0-5632 GCA_041918555.1 Sandaracinaceae bacterium | reverse complement strand
GCGCGTCCACCCGCGCGCCTCGCACCACGCGGGCGGCTCGGGACGATCCGGGCGCCCGGCGAGCACCTCCTCGAGCGCGTCGAGGAGCGCGACCGTCCGCGCGAGGTGCGCGGCCGCGCCGCCGTGCGCGAGCGGCGCGGGGTATCCTCCACGCGGCCGCGCGGTCGACTCCGTCACGCGGGGCAGTATATGGAGGCTCTTGGCCGGCGCGGTGCACGACGCGATGGACTCCCTGGACGCGGCCGCGGCGCGGCGGGTGGAGCGCGTCGACGCGGCGGCGCGGCGCCGGCGCGGGATCGTGCACACGCCGGCCGCGATCGCGCGCTTCGTCGCGCGCGCCGTCGCCGGCGAGCCCGGCGTCCTGGTCGACCCGGCGTGCGGGCCCGGCGTGTTCCTCGCGGCGGCGATGGAGCTGCAGCCCGCGCCGCGGCGCGCGATCGGGATCGACCTCGATGCCGTCGCGCTCGACGACGCGGCGACGATCCTCGAGCCCCTCGCCCGACGCCGCGGCTGGGAGCTCTCGCTGCGGCGCGGCAACACGCTCGCCGCGCCGCTCGTCGAGCGGGGGCCCCTCGTCATCGTCGGCAACCCGCCGTGGGCCGGGCGCACGGCGAACGCGGGTGCCGCCTACGGCGACGCGCTCCTCGCGGACTTCCGGCGCGACGCGGACGGCGCGCCGCTCCGCGAGCGCAAGGTCGGCGTGCTCTCGGACGACTACGTGCGGTTCCTGCGCTGGGCCTGCGAGCAGCTGCGGCGGCCCGAGGGGGGGGCGCTCGCGATGGTGACGAGCAGCTCGTTCCTCGACGGCCCCGTCCACCGCGGCATGCGCGCCTGCCTCCTGCGCTGGTTCGCCCGGATCGACGTGATCGATCTCGGCGGCTCCGCGCTGATCGCGCGCGAGGGGGGGCGCGACGAGAACGTGTTCGGCGTGCGGCCGGGCGTGGTGATCACCGTCGCGCGCCGCCCGCCCGGCCACCCGGAGCGCGAGGACGCGGCGGTCCGCCATGCCGCGCTGCGCGGCTCGAGGGCTGACAAGTTGGATTGCATCGAGCGAGGCGCGGTCGACCTCGAGCCCTTCGTCCCCACGCGCCCGCTCGTGCGCTTCGTGCCGACGCGGGAGACGTCCGCGGCGTACGCGGGCTGGCCTTCGCTCCCGGAGCTCGTGCCGTTCCATCGCGAGGGCGTGCAGACCAACCGGGACGCGTTCTGCGTCGACGCGGATCGCGAGGTGCTGGCCGCGCGGCTCGACGCGTTCGCGCGCGGCGAGGAGCGCGAGTGGCCCGGCGACGCGGGCGTGTCGAGCCGTCACTACGATCCCGACGCGGCGCGCGCCGCGCTGCGGGACGCCCTGGCCTCGGGGGCCGACGTGCTCCGCCCGATCGCCTATCGCCCGCTGGACGACCGCTTCGCGTGCGTCGTCGGCCGGCTCTGCCACCGATCGCGCCCCGATCTGCTCGCCGCGATGGATCGCTCGTCGTTCGCGCTGCTCACCGTGCGCATGGACCGCGGCGAGCGGCCGTGGGCGCACGTCGGCGCGACGGCGCACGCGGTCGACAACTGCTGGCTCTCGTCGCGCTCGAGCTGCCGCACGCGGGCGTTCCCGACGCACCGGCCCGACGGCGCGGAGAACCTCGACGCGGCCGCGGTGAAGGCGTGGTGCGCCTTCGATCCCTCTGCCTCCGACGTCCTCGCGTACGCGCTCGCGGTGCTCGCGTCGCCGACCTACCGCGCTCGCCACGACGACGCGCTCCACGCGGACTACCCGCGGCTCCCGCCGCCCCGGGATCGCGCGGCGTTCGACGCCGCGGCCGCCGCCGGTCGGGCGCTCGCCGCCGCCTTCGCGGCCCCCGCCGACGGGGGTGCGAGGGTCGTCGTCGGGCACCGCGAGCTCGCGAGCGACGCGCTCGCGAGGGCGATCGCTGCGTGCGACGCGGCCTACGCCGTCTTGGATGGCCATTGACGATCCGCGGTCGCGGCGACAACCTCCCGGCATGGACGGCTCTCGGGTGAAGCCGCGCCTGACTCAGAAGCTCCGGATGGCGCCGACGCGGTACGTGCCGACGGCGCGGCTCGCCTCGGGCGGGATGGCCGAGGTCTGGAAGGGCCTCGCGCAGTTCGAGGACGGCGGCTCGCACCCGGTCGCGATCAAGCGCGTGCTCCCCGATCTCGCGTCGCAGGAGCTCTACCGCGCGATGTTCCAGGACGAGGCGCGCCTCGGGATGGCGCTCCGACACCCCAACATCGTGCGCGTCTACGACGCCCGCGACGTCGGCGGGACGTTCATCATGATCATGGAGCTCGTCGACGGATGCTCGCTCAAGAGCCTCCTCGACCGGGCGCACGAGCGCGGCGCGCCGATGCCCGTCGCGAGCGCGCTCCACGTCGCGTGGCTGCTCGCGCGCGCGCTCGAGTACGCGCACCAGGCGACCGACGGGAACGACGAGCCGATGGGGATCATCCACCGCGACGTCTCGCCCCACAACCTGCTGCTCGCGAAGAACGGCGACGTGAAGCTCGCGGACTTCGGCCTGGCGGACGCGAGCGTGCACTCGACGCACCTCGGCGACGGCGTGCTCGGGGGCAAGCTCGGCTACCTCGCGCCGGAGATCATCCGGCAGGAGCCGAGCACGCCGCAGATCGACATCTTCGCGATCGGCATCGTGCTCTGGGAGATGCTCTGCGGCCGGCGGCTCTTCCACGGCCGCACCGACGCCGAGACCGTGCAGGCGGTCGCGCGCTGCGAGGTCCCGCGCGCGCGCCAGTTCAACCGCAAGGTGACCGCGGATCTCGAGGAGCTCCTCGACGCGATCCTCGCGCCCGATCCGCGCCACCGCGTGGCGAGCGCGGCGGAGTGCGCGGCCCGCCTCGCGGTGATGATCAAGCGGATCGATCCCGGCGTCGGCGCGCGCGACGTGGCGCTCCTCGTGGGCCTCCACCTCGCGACGCAGAGGCAGGAGCAGCAGGTCGTCCCCGCCGCGGTCGCCGAGCTGCTCGCGCAGGAGCTCGCGCTCTTCAGCCAGCAGGCGGCGGGCGGGACCGAGATCGATCTGGGCGCGACGCCGCTCGATCCCGACTCGTTCTTCTCGGGCTGAGGACCAAGGACCGACGTGGCGCTCCCCTCCACGCTGCGACGCTACGAGATCGCCCTCTCGGACTCCGACCGCGCGGTCTACGAGACCGTCGAGTGGCGTGTCCCGCAGCACCCGAGCGAGACCGATCGCAACCTCGCGGCCCGGGTCGTCGCGCGCTGCCTGGAGCACGCGGAGGGGGTGGAGCTCACGGGCGGCCTCGACGCGAGCGACGAGCCCGCCATCTGCCAGCGCAGCCTGACCGGCGAGCTGCTCGCCTGGATCGAGGTCGGCGCGCCCGCGAGCGAGCGGCTGCACCGCGCGAGCAAGCGCTGCGCGCGGGTCGTCGTCTATGCGTACAAGCACCCCGAGAAGATCCTCCGCGACGCCCTCGCGTTCGGCGTCCACCGCGTCGAGTCGCTGACCGTCGTCGAGCTCGACCCCGCGTTCCTCGATCGGATCGCCGAGCGCACCGATCGGACGAACCGCTGGGAGCTCGCGGTCGCCGGGGGCGCGCTCTACCTCACCATCGGCGGCGAGCTCCTCGAGTCGAGCCCGCGCACGCTCGACGTCGCCGGGCTCGGCTGAGCGCGGGTCACTCAGCTCCGGACGCCCGGGGCCTCCTGACCGATCTGCGCGACGTACTCGGAGTAGCCGCCGCCGTAGGGGTGCACGCCCTCGGGGGTGAGCTCGAGCACGCGGTTCGAGAGCGCGCGGAGGAACTGCCGATCGTGCGAGACGAAGAGCATCGTTCCGTCGAAGCTCCCGAGCGCGCCGATCAGCATCTCCTTGGTCTCGAGATCGAGGTGGTTCGTCGGCTCGTCGAGCACGAGGAAGTTCGGCGGGTCGTAGAGCATCTGCGCGAGGACCACGCGCGCCTTCTCGCCGCCCGAGAGGATCCGGCACGGCTTCTCGACGTCGTCCCCGCTGAAGCCGAACGCGCCGAGCAGCGTGCGGAGCGAGCCGCCGGAGGCCTTGGGGTGCTCGCGCTCGATCGCCTGAAGGACCGTCTCGTCCGGGCGCAGCAGCTCCATCGCGTGCTGCGCGAAGTAGCCCATCTTCAGGCTCGCGCCGAGCCGCACGCTGCCCGCGTCGGGCGGCGCCTCGCCCGCGACGAGCTTGAGCAGCGTGGACTTGCCGGCGCCGTTGACCCCCATCACGCACCAGCGCTCGAGCCGACGGATCCGGAGGTCGAGCCCGGCGTAAACGACCTTTGCGCCGTACGCCTTGCGCACGCCGGCGAGCGTGACCACGTCGTCGCCCGAGCGCGGCGGCTGCCGGAAGTCGAACTCGATCACGCGCCGGCGCTTCGGCGGATCGATCTTCTCGATCTTGTCGAGCTTCTTCACGCGCGACTGGACCTGCGCCGCGTGCGACGCGCGCGCCTTGAAGCGCTCGATGAACGCGCGCTCCTTCGCGAGCATCGCCTCCTGCCGCGCGAACTGCGCCTCGTGCTGCTTCTGCGCGATGGCGCGCTGCTGCTCGTAGAAGTCGTAGTCGCCCGTGTAGGTGGTGAGCTCGCCGCCGTCGATCTCCACGATCTTCGTGACGAGGCGGTTCATGAGCTCCCGGTCGTGGCTCGTGAGGACGAGCCCACCGTCGAAGCTCTTGAGGAACCCCTCGAGCCAGAGGATCGACTCGATGTCGAGGTGGTTGGTGGGCTCGTCGAGGAGCAGCGCGTCCGGCCGCATCAAGAGGATCCGGGCGAGCGCGACGCGCATCTTCCAGCCGCCCGAGAGCGTGCCCACGTCGTCGTCCATGCGCCCGGGATCGAAGCCGAGGCCCGCGAGGATCTCCCGCGCGCGCGCGTCGAGGGAGTAGCCGCCGAGCTCGTCGAAGCGCGCCTGCACCTCGCCGAAGCGCTCGAGGATCTTCTCGAGCTCGTCGGCGCGCGCGGGGTCGCCCATCGCCGCCTCGAGCTCCGCGAGCTCGCGGCCGACGTGCGCGACCTCGCCCGCGCCCGCGATCGTCTCGGCGACGATGCTGCGGCCGCTCATCTCGCCGACGTCCTGGCTGAAGTAGCCGACCGTCACGCCCTTGTCGACGACCACGCCGCCCGCGTCGGGCGCCTCCTCCTTCGTGATGAGGCGGAAGATCGTCGTCTTCCCCGAGCCGTTCGGGCCGACGAGGCCGACCTTCTCGCCGCGGAAGACGCTCATCGACGCGTCGACGTAGAGGATCTGCGAGCCGTGCCGCTTGCTGACGGAGTCCAGGCGAATCACGGCGCGGAGGCTACCGCTCCCGAGGCGCGCGTCGAGGGGAGGTGGGCGGACGGAGGGACGTAGAGTGGGCCGCCATGCGCCTGCGCTCCGCGATCGCTCTCCTCGTCCTCGCCGCGTGCGGTGATCCCCGCGGCGGCGACGCGGGCCCTTCGCTCCCCGACGCGGGCGCCGGCGCGTGCCCGGCCGAGGTCGCGCGCGCGGAGGGCGCTCCGTGCGAGCGGCCCGGGCTCACGTGCGCGAGCCCAGAGTGCGCGAGCGATCGGTGCGCGCCCGGCTGCGTGCGGCTCGTCTGCGCGGAGGCGCCCGACGGCGATCGGTTCGCGCGGGAGGCGCCCTGCGAGG
>JAYRVK010000715.1:0-6488 GCA_041918555.1 Sandaracinaceae bacterium | reverse complement strand
CGCTGCGCGCCGGCCTGGGCTCGATCGAACCGCGGTCGACCGCGACGCGATCGATTCGTCGACAGCCTTTCTCTGACTCGGTGACAAGCTCGGGCTCGGCGGTCTATCCTCCGCGGCATGCGTGTCGAGCACGTCGTCGCCTGGCTTTCCCTGTTCTCCCTGCTCGCGAGCACCGGCTGCGCGGAGCAGGCCGTCTGCGCCGAGGGGCGCGTCCGCGGCCGAGACACGGTCGTGGTCCAGTGCAGCACCGGGAAGGTCCCCGTGTGCGGCGATCAGGTGGCGGAGCTCTACGATCCCGCGAGCGGGGCGCTCCTGCCCACGCCCGCCCTGCCCGACATCACGGACCCCGCGATCCGCGCGAGCTTCACGGGCGCGTGCGACGGCACGGCCGGGCCGTGCCGGCCACGGCCGGTGTGCCCGGGCGCCGCCGGCGACGCGCCGATGTGCGCGAGCGGACGCACCGCGATGTGCATCCTCGGCCGGCTCGACGAGATCGCGGCGGGCACCGACGCGGGTCCGCCGCCGCCGCCGGAGGACGCGGGTCCGGGCGAGGACGCGGGCGGCGAGACCGACGCGGGCGCCGAGACCGACGCCGGCGGCGAGATGGACGCAGGCAGCGACGCGGGCTCCGACGCCGGGACCGACGCGGGCACCGACGCCGGCCCCTGACCCGCTTTCTTGGAGGCACGACCCGCGGTCCCTACCCTTGGGTCGTGCGCCGGGCGCCTGCAGCGTTGGCCTCGCTCGCGCTCGTGCTCTTCTGCGCGAGCGCCGCCGCCGCCGATCCGCGCGTGCACGTCGTGGCCGCGGGCGACACGCTCGGCGCGCTCGCGGCGCGCTATCGCGTCAGCGTCGAGGAGCTCCGCCGCTGGAACGAGCTCGTCGACGACACGATCCGCGTGGGCCAGCCGCTCACCGTGGAGGACGCGCCGACGATCCGCTATCGCACGGTCCCGGGCGACACGCTGAGCTGCATCGCCTCGCGCCACGGCGTGACGCTCGAGCGCCTGCGCGAGGACAACCCGCACCTCGGCCGGCGCCTCGAGGCGGGCACGCGCCTGCGCATCGTCGGTGGCCGCGATCCGCGAGCCGACGACGCGGCGCGCACCACGCCCCTCCATCACCGCGTCGCGGCCGGCGAGAACCCGACCCGCATCGCGGAGCGGTACGGGACGACGCTCGAGGCGCTGCGCGCGCTCAACCCGGGCCTGGGCGATCGCGTCCGCGTCGGCCGATCGCTCGTCGTGGGCCGCGCCGCGGTGAGCGAGAGCGTCGGCGTCGCGTGGTGCGGTCACATCGCGGGCGCGCGACCGCTCGGCGAGCACCCCGCGTACGTGCTCCGCAACCCGGCCCGCTCGTGGGCGACCGCGCGCACCATCGAGCGCCTCCGCCGCGGCTTCGACGCGGTCCGGCGCCGCGACCCGCGGGCGCCGCGCGTGCGGGTGCACGATCTCTCGCTCGAGGGGGGGGGACCGATCGACGATCACCGCAGCCACCAGTCCGGACGCGACGTGGACATCACGTACTACCGGCGCAGCGGCTGCGACGTCGAGGGGGGATGTCCGCTCGAGACGATCGCGGATCCGGCCGACCTCGACGCACGGCGGCAGTGGACGCTGTTCCACGCGTGGCTTCGCTCCGGGGAGGCCGAGGCGATCTACGTCGACTACGCACTGCAAGGGGCGTTGCACCGCGAGGCGCGCCGCCGGGGCGCGACGGCGGCCCAGCTCGCCCGGTGGTTCCAGTACCCCCGCGGCCCGCGGCACGCCGACGGAGTGGTCCGCCACTTCCCGAACCACCGCGATCACCTCCACGTGCGCTTCTCGTGCGCGCGTGGGGAGCCGCGCTGCCGCTGACGCTTTTTGGCACATCGCAGTGCCGCCCATGGTCGATCGAGCCTTGGCCGTTCCAGGCTCACGCGACGATCGCCGTGGTCTCGTTCCTGCTAGTCGCTGGTTTGTTGAGGGGACGTAGCCAGAGCGATCGCGGGTTCACGCTGATCGAGCTGATGATCGTGGTCGCCATCATCGGCATCCTCGCGGCGGTCGCGATCCCGTCGATGATGAGCTACCTGCAGCGCTCGAAGGCGAGCGAGGCGTTCGGGAACCTGCGCGCGATGGCCAACGGCGCGGCGAGCTACTACTCGCGCGAGCAGTGGGGCACCCGCAACGTGAACATCACGCCGAGCGCGACCGCGCTGCAGGTCTCGAACTGCACGGTCCCCAACGCGATCACCTCGAACCCGCCGGGGAACTACAAGACGCAGCTCGACTGGAGCGTGGAGTCGCGCTCCTTCGCCGCGATCGGCTTCGCGTCGCGCGAGCCGATCTACTACCGGTACGAGATGACCGGGAGCGACGGCCGCTGCGGCCACATCCAGCTCGACCTCCTCTACAGCTTCCGCGCGTTCGGCGACCTCGACGGCGACGGCATCACCAGCATGTACGAGCTCGCGGCCGGCGCGAGCCAGCACAACGAGCTCGTCCGCTCGCCCGGCATCTACGTCGCCGCCCCCAACGAGTGAGCGTGACCTCAGCGCCCCGTGCCGCCCCCCGCGGGGCCCTCGGCGAGCTCGGCCGCAGCGGGCGGACGCGAGGGCCAGACCCCGCGGATGTGCGCCTCGACCTCCTCGAGCGGGCGGCGCAGCGCGTTCGCGGTGCTCTCGAGCTGGAGCATCTGCGCGTCGAGCACCCGCACGAGGCGAGCGCGCTCGGTCTCGAAGGCCTCGTTGTGCCCGTCGAGCTCGAGCGTGAGCTCCGAGAGCTGGGACTCGAGCTCGTCGCACTTGAGCCCGGCCGCGCGCAGCTCCTCCTCGACCGCCGCGAGCTCCCAGAGCAGCGCGTCGGACTCGCCCTCGTTCCCGACCCCGCGCTTGAGCTTCACGCGGGCGACCTCGCGGCGCGCGCGCAGGCTGTTGCGGCGCGCGACGAGGGAGTCGAACTGGCCGCGCTGCTCGGAGAGCCGCCCCGCGACCTGGTCCATCGCGCGGCCGAGCGTCGAGCGGAAGTCGCGCGCGCGATCGTGCAGCGCCTCGACCGCCTCCTGGTACGCCTGGCTGCTCGCGACGGACTCCTCGAGCTCCTCGAGGGTGCGCGACGCGAAGGCCATCGCGTGCTCCACCTCGGGGGGCGAGGGGTGCTCCACCTCGAGCTCGTCGAGCGCCTGGCGGATCGCGTCGAAGCGCTGCCGCCAGCGGCGCGCGCCGACGAGCCCGTCCCGGTTGACCTGCAGGGGCGTCGGCTCCTGATCGTCGTCGAGCGGGACTTGGCCAGCCTCGAGCGCGCCCGGGACGAGGTCGCCGTCGAGCGCAGGCGGGGTCGGGATGTGCAGGGCGTCGGGGTCGTCCTCCGGCGGGGCCGGGGTCGCGAGCGGCGCCACGTCGGCGCCGAGGCGCGGGAGCCCGTCGGGCAGCGTGTCGCGCGAGAGCTCGAGGCCGTACGGGGTGGTCATCGGGCGGAGGCCCGACGCCTCGACCCGCCGCTCGTCGTGGTCCTGCGCGCGTTCGATCGCCTTCGCGAGAGAGCTCAAGAGGCCTTGCGGGACCGCGCGCTCGCCGGAGCGCGGCGCCGTGCCGGCCTCGGGGGTTCTCTCGCCCATCCCGCCCCACGAGTCGCCGGGCCCGAGGCGCTCACGCAGCGAGCGGAGCTCCGCGTTGAAGTGGAAGGCGTCGCGGAACCGGTTGTCGGGGTTCTTCTCGAGGCACCGCAACAAGAATTCCTCGACCGAGGGCTCGATCCCCGGCAGGCGGATCGCCGGTCGGACGGGCGGCTCGGTGACGTGCTTCACGAGCAGGTCGCCCGGGTACTCGTAGTCGAAGGGCAGCGCGCCGGTGACGAGCTCGTAGAGGATGCAGCCGAGCGAGTAGAGATCGCTCCGGCCGTCGATGTCGGTCGACTGGATGTACTCGGGCGCGATGTAGCCGGGCGTGCCGAAGATCTGCTGCGAGCCCGTGAGCGAGGGCGCGTCGAGGATCTTCGCGATGCCGAAGTCGAGGAGCTTGACGAAGTCGCGCCGCTCCTTGCGCTGGACGATGAGGATGTTCTCGGGCTTGAGATCCCGATGGATGACGCCCATCTGGTGCGCGCGGCTGAGGGCGTTCGCGCACTGCTCCGCGATGTCGAGCGCGCGCAGGATCGCCATCGGCCCGTCGGAGAGCAGCTTCAGGAGCGGCTCGCCGGGCACGTACTCCATCACGAGGTAGACGAGACCATCGTCGGTCTCGCCGAAGTCCGAGATCTCGACGATGTTCTCGTGGTTGATCCGGTTGACGGCGCGCGCCTCGCGGAGGAACCGGTCCCGCTGGACGGGATCGCGCGCGAGGTCGCGGCGCAGGGTCTTGATCGCCATCAGGCGATCGATGAGGACGTGGCGCGCGAGGTACACGCTCGACATCCCGCCGGTGCCGAGGCGCTGGATGAGCCGGAAGCGCCCGCCTACCGTCTTGCCGATCAGCGGGTCGAGCACCGTGCGCAGCGCGGTCCCGTCCTTCGGGCAGTCCGACGCGTCGTCCGGGTACAGCTCGGAGCAGCGCGGGCAGACCTTCATCGCGCGGGGATCGTACCCCGCCGCGGCACCGCGGGGATACGGGCCACGAGCGCGCCCGAAAGTTGCGAAAGTCGGGACCGTCCCCTCGGGGGGTCAGCCCGCGTCGGAGCCTGCGTCCGTGCCCGCATCGGCGCCCGCGTCGGTGCCCGCGTCGGTGCCCGCGTCGGTGCCGGCGTCCGTGCCCGCGTCCGTGCCCGCGTCCTCGGGCACCTCGCCCGCGTCGGTCGGGCCGCCCGCGTCCGTCACGCCGGCGTCCTCGCCGCAGACGATCGGCATCGTCTCGGGGCACGTGCCCGCTGCGAAGCAGATGCCGCGCTGCCGCACGCCGTCGCACGCGCGCGCCTCGCCGCAGCACTCGAGGCCCTCGGCGCAGTCCGACGCGCCGGCCGTCCCGTAGCGCTGGCACACGTCCCCGACCTGCTGCGCGCAGGCCGCGAGGGAGAGGGCGGCGAGGAGGAGCGGGGCGACTCGGTGCGTCATGGGCGGCGCAGGATAGCCGAGGCGCCCCCCCTGGCAAGGCCGCGACCGTCGTACGCGCAGCGGAGCCCCACGTCGCTCGGCGCGAGCACGATCGGGAGCCACTCGCGGTGCGTCACGCGCAGCGCGTCGGGCGGCTGCGCCCACGAACCGCCGCGGATGATCCGGTAGACCTCCCGGTCCGCGCCGGCGCCGAGCTCGTCCTCGCGCGGCGGGGTCGCGGTCCACTCCCAGACGTTGCCCGCCGCGTCGAGCAGGCCGTGCGGGCTCGCGCCGTCGGGGAACGAGCCGACCGGCGCGGCGTAGCGGAAGCCGTCGACGGGGTCGGGCCCGCGCGGCGAGCGGCCGTGGTTCGCGAGCCGGTCGTTGTACTGCCGACCCCACGGGAAGCGGTTCCGCGGCGTACCGCGCGCGGCGCGCTCCCACTCGGCGTCGGTCGGGAGCCGGCCGCCGGCGAACTCGCAGAAGCGGCGCGCCTCGTCCCACGTGACGCCGGCGACGGGCATGCGCGCGTCCGCGATGCGGCCGTCGTCGTCGCGCAGGCGCGCAGGCGGACAGCGGCCGTGGATCACGCACGCGCGCCAGCGCGCGTGCGTCACCTCCGTGCGGTCGATCCCGTAGGCCGCCGTCCACACGCGGCGCCGCGGGACCTCGCGCGCGAAGCGCATCCCGGAGCACGCGCCATCGAACGCGGGGTTCGGGGAGTCGAGGGGGACCGGGCGCGCGCTGCGGCACAGCTCCACCGCGTACTCGAGATCGTGCTCGCTCGCGCCCATCACGAAGGTCGCCGACTCCAGCCACGCGATCGCCGGCGGGCTCAGCACCAGGCGGCCGTCGTCGAGCTGCGGCGCCACGGGGAGCGCGACCCCGAGGCAGCCGAAGCACAGGCCGAGCGCGAGCCGGTTCACCGCTCGGGTGTAGCAAACGCGCTCGCCGTCGGCTCGCTTGACGCGCGCCTCGGGAGCGCCGATCGTCCGAGGCGATGGGCGCGGCGTCGATCGTCCTCGGGGTGCTCGCAGTGATCTGCGCGTTCGCCGGCGCGTTCCTCACGTGGGTGCCGTTCCTGGGCGCCGGCTTGTCGTTCGCGAGCCCGATCCTGGCCCTCGTCGGCGCCGTGCTCGGTGGGGTGGCCTACAGCCGCGCCAAGGAGGAGAGCGGCGAGACCGGCGTCCCCCTCGCGGGGCTCATCGTGTCGATCATCGCCTTCTTCCCCGGTCTCTTCGTCGCGCTCACCTGCGGGGTCTGCAACTCGATGTGCGCGGCCGCGAGCGTCGCGCCGCGGCCCGACGCCGCCGGCCTCGACCCGTACTGGTACCTCGACGGCGGCGGCGTCGTGGTGAGCCCCGGCATCACCCCGTAGGCGCTGACGTGGTCCCGGCGCAGCGAGCAGACGGTGATCAGCACGATGTCGCAGCCGGGGCAGAGGGCCGCAGCCTCCGGGGTCTCTGTCGCGGGCGGGGCGGGCT
>JAYRVK010000714.1:0-3369 GCA_041918555.1 Sandaracinaceae bacterium | reverse complement strand
CTCGTGACGCTCGACCCGGCGCGCCTCGCGCCGGGCACGCTGCGCTGGGAGCCCTCGCGCGGGGGCGCGCTCTTCCCGCACGTGTACGGCGCGGTGCCCCTCGACGCGGTCGCGCGCGTCGATCCGCTCCCGCCATCCGTCGAGGGCTTCGCGTTCCCCCCGCACGTGCCCGAAGAGTAGCGAAGCTCGACCCGGCCGGCCCCGACGTGTGGCAACCTGTCGTCGCCGCCGTGCTGGGAACGACGAGGATCCATCCATGCGCACGCTGAGCGGTCGCGTCGCAGTGATCACCGGCGCCGCGCGAGGGATCGGGAGGGCGATCGCCGAGGCGCTCTCGGAGGCGGGTTGTCGCCTCGCCCTCGCGGATCTCGACGAGCGAGCCCTCGAGGAGACGCGCGCGGCGCTGGGTCGCGGGGGACGAGCCGTCAGCGCGCACGTCGTGGACGTCGCGGATCCCGCCGCGATCGAGGCCCTCCACGGGGCGGTCCTCGCGACGCACGGCGCCGCGCACGTCCTCGTGAACAACGCCGGCATCACGATGTACGGCCTGTTCGAGGAGATGCGCCGCGAGGAGCTCGAGCGGGTGCTGGCGGTGAACCTGTGGGGCGTCGTCGACGGCTGCCGTGTGTTCCTCCCCACGCTGCGCGCGCAGCCCGAGGCGCACATCGTCAACGTCGCGAGCATGGCGGCGCTCACGGGGTTCCCGTTCCAGACCGCGTACTGCGCGTCCAAGTCGGCGGTGCGCGGCCTCACCGAGGCGCTCCGGGCGGAGCTGGCGGGCTCGAGCGTGGGCATCACCTGCGTGATGCCGGGCGCCGTCCGCACCTCGCTGCTCGAGACGGCCGAGTCCCGGGACCCGCGGGTGAGCCGCAAGCTCGCCGAGCTCATGAGCCGCTACGGCTACCCTCCCGAGCGCGTCGCGCGCCAGGTGGTGCGAGCGATCCGAGAGGACCGCGCGCGGCTCGTGCTCACTCCGGAGGGCGTGGCCGTCGATGCGCTCTTGCGCATCGCTCCCGGCGCGGTGCGGGCCTCGATGAGCGGGCTGTTCCGCGTCGCGTCGCGGCTCGGCGCGACCCGCCGCGAGGGCTCCGCGTGACGTCGGTCGAGGGCCTCGAGCGCGTGTTCACTCCCTTCGCGCTGCGGGGGCTCCGCCTGCGCAATCGCGTCGTCAAGACCGCCACCTACGAGGGCATGACGCCGGGCGGCGTGCCCTCGGAGGCGCTCCTGGCACACCACCGGGAGCTCGCGCGAGGCGGCGTGGGGATGACGACGGTCGCGTACTGCGCCGTGTCTCCCGACGGACGGACCTTCGGCGAGCAGCTCTGGCTCTCGGAGGCCGCAAGGCCGCCCTTGCGGCGCCTCACCGACGCGGTGCACGCCGAGGGCGCCGCCGCGTCGTTGCAGCTCGGCCACTGCGGAGGCTTCAGCAAGAACCGCGCGGTCTCGGGCGGCGTCCCCAAGGGCCCCTCGTCGGCGCTCAACGAGTACGGCTTCACGAGCGGGATGCTGCGCGTGGGAGCGATGTCCGCGCAGGACGCCGCGGGGACCACCGGCGACTTCGCGCGCGCGGCCTCGACCGCGCGCTCGCTCGGCTTCGACGCCGTCGAGCTGCACCTCGGGCACGGCTACCTCCTGAGCCAGTTCCTCTCGCCGATGTTCAACCGACGGCGCGATCGCTACGGAGGCTCCCTCGAGAATCGCCTCCGGTTCCCGGTCGAGGTCGTGCGCGCGGTCCGCGAGGCGGTCGGGGCCGACTTCCCGATCCTCGCGAAGGTCAACCTGAGCGACGGCGTCGCCGGCGGGCTCGACCTCGACGAGTCGGTCGAGGTGGCGCGGCGACTCGAGGCGGAGGGCGTGGACGCCCTCGTGCCGAGCGGCGGCCTGGTGAGCAAGACGCCTTTCTATCTGCTGCGCGGCGGACGGCCGCTGCGCGCGATGATCGAGGTGGACGACAACCCGCTCCAGAAGGTCGCGCTGGCCTTGCTCGGCCCGCTCCGCGTGCGCGCCTATCCCTTCGAGGAGCTCTTCTTCCTCGAGCAGGCCCGCCGGGTGCGAGCCGCGGTCCGGATGCCCCTCGTGCTGCTCGGCGGCGTCACGTCCGCCGCGAACCTCGCGCGGGCGATGCGCGAGGGCTTCGAGCTCGTCGCGATGGGCCGCGCGCTGATCGCCGATCCGGATCTGGTGAACGCGATCCGAGAGGGCCGGGAGACGCGCACGCGCTGCAACCACTGCAACCTGTGCGTGGCCGAGATGGACCGCGGCGGGGTGCGCTGCGTTCTGTGATATCACCTTCGGCATGAACACCGTTCGCCTCGCGGCGCTCGGCGCCGGGCTCGTGCTCACCGGTTGCTTCGGGAACGAGGCGACGGCGTTCCCACCGGGCCTCGATCCGCTCGGGGAGAACGATCTCCCCGGCCCCGGCACCGCGGACGACCCGTACCCCGAGGCGATCCAGCTCGAGGCCACGAGCGGCGGCCGCTACGACGTGCTGCTTGGCCGGGGCTACGTCCACGCCCCGATCCTCGACACGTGGGGCGCGTTCCGCGATCCGTCCGTCTCGGTGGACCGCCGCACGACCTCCGAGTGGAGCACCGGCCCGGTCGCGGACCACCCGTACGACGACAGCTACCTCGTGCACCACGTGGCCCACCACATCGTGACCGTGGAGTGGACCACCACGTGGCGGCACGGCGTGGTCGTGGGCACCCCCGACGCCCCCGAGCTCGTCGCGATCCGCTGGCAGAAGACCGACGGCTCCACGGCCATCTCCGTCATCGAGGGATCGATCCTCCTCACCCCGCTCGGGGACGGATCGATGACCGAGGTGGAGCTGGTCTACCACGTCCGCACGCTCGGCGCGGGGCGCGACACGCAGCTCCAGTACCTGCGGGACGTGTTCGCCAACGCCGTCGCGCTCGCGCACGGCGAGCCCCTGCCCCCGCTCGACTGACGGAGCCGCGCCCGGCTCACGGCCCGGGCGTCGGATCGTTGGGCGGATCGAATTGGCCGTCGGTGCCCGCTTCGACGAACCGGTAATTCGCACCAGCGGCCAGTGTCGCCGGATCGAGCAGCCCGACCTCCTCGAAACCGATCAGGAAATTGTCAACGGACTGAAAGCCTTGTGGGAACTGGATGGCGTCGCGCGTCAGCGGCTGACCGGACGTCAAAACTCCGCTGCCGGCGTTGTTCAGAATCGAGATATTGCCGACCTCGGTCGTGTACTGAAACGTCGTGTCGCCGCTGGCGGTGATCACGTCCGGGCGCGTGTCGCCGTTGATATCGGCCAGCGCGACGCTGCCCGAATCGCCACCCGTCGGGAACGGCTGCACCATCGGGAAGAATCCCGTGCCGTCGTTCAGCATGACCGTG
>JAYRVK010000713.1:0-7321 GCA_041918555.1 Sandaracinaceae bacterium | reverse complement strand
GCGCGCGCCCGCGCCTCGGTCATCGTCCCGGGCCAGCCGCCCTCGGCCTCGCGGCCGTCGGCCACGAGCCCCGCCCGCACGCCGACCGCCCACGCCACCCCGGCCAGCGCCGCTTTCTCTTCCACGCGGCAGAGTGTAGGCGAGGCCGACCGCGCGCGCTCGGTCGTCGTTCGACGCGCTGACACGCGCGGCGACGGAGGCTCGCCAGCTTGTCGCGGCGCGACGCGCGGCGCCCGGCGCAGGGACGCGTTCCCGCGAGGCACGCGTGTTGCTCGATGGACGCGCATGACCACGCACCGCGCGCGGCTCGCCGCGCTCCTCGTCTTGCTCACCACGGGGCGCGCGCACGCGCAGACCGAGTCGACGCCGCCCGCGCGCTTCGAGACCGGGCTCGAGGGCCGCACGGCGCGCCCCGCGCCGGGCGAGCGCGTCGACTTCAACGTGGAGGACGGCGACCTGATGGATCTGATCCGGATGATCAGCACGATCACCGGCCATCGCTTCATCGTGACCGGCACCCCGCGCGAGGTGCGCGCCACCGTCGCGGCGAGCGGGCCCGTCGCGCCGGAGGAGGCGTACCGCGCGTTCCTCGCGATCCTGCACCTCAACGGCCTGACGGTGGTGCGGCGCGGCGCCTACCACGTGATCACCGACTCGGGCGAGGTCGCGCGGCGGCCGACCGCGGTGAACGACGCCACGAGCCCTCCCGTGGCCGACGAGCGCTTCGTGACCTTCATCCACCGCGTGCGCCACATGCCCGTGGCCGAGGCCGCGCAGCTCCTCGAGGGCCTGCGCAGCAACGACGGACGCATCGTCCCCTACGAGGCGACGCGCACCCTCATCCTCGTCGACACGGGCGCGAACCTCCTGCGCATGCGCCAGATCCTCGACGCGGTCGACGTCGCGCAGCGCGACACGCACGTGTGGGTCGAGCCCGTTCACTTCGCGAACGCGGCCGAGCTCGTGACCACGCTGACGGCGATGTTCGGCGACAGCGCGAGCGCGAGCCCCGCGGCCCCCGCGCCGCGGCGCGCGCCCGCGGCGGAGGGCACGCCGAGCGCGGTCCCGGGCTCCGACGGGGTCGCGCACCCCCCGATGCGGTTCCTCGCCGACGTGCGGACGAACGCGATCCTCATGCACGGGACCGAGCCCGAGTACCGGCGCGCGATCGAGCTCTTGCGCGAGCTCGACCGGCGCGATCGCGAGGCGAGCGCGGCGGTGCGCGTGCGGCGGCTCCAGCACGCGGACGCGGAGGCGGTCACGACCACCCTCGAGAGCCTGCTCGGCGGCGCGAGCGCGATCCCCGTGAACGGCGCGAGCGCGGCGCCGGCTGCGGCGATCGAGGGGCTGCGCGGCGCGGTGCGCGTCGAGGCGCACCCCGACCTCAACGCGCTCGTCGTGACCGCGAGCCCCGCGGACTACCGAGTCGTGTCGCAGCTCGTCGACGCGCTCGACGTGGCGCCGCGGCAGGTGTTCCTCGAGATGGTGCTGATGGAGCTCACCGTCGACGACGAGGACGACCTCGGGCTCGATCTCCTCGGCGGGATCGGCGGGCTCTTCGGCGAGAACCTCGTCGGCGCGCTCGCGAACGTCGCGTCGGGCGGGGGGGCGAGCGCGCTGTCGGGCCTCACGCTGGGGATCCTCGGGCCCAACCTCCCGGGCACCTCGACGCGCTCGTTCGGCGTGGAGCTCCACGCGCTCGCGGCGAGCCAGCAGACGAACGTCATCTCGACGCCATACGTGATGGCGCTCGACAACCGCGAGGCCGTCATCAACATCGGGCAGAACGTGCCGCTCCAGGGCTCGGGGGTGCCGGGGCTCCCGAACCTGTTGACGCAGGCGCTGCCGCCCGAGGCGCAGAGCGCGGCGGCGGGGGCGAGCGCGCTCTCGGCGCTGAGCGGCGGCGCGGGCGGCCGGCGCGACACCGGCACCATCGTGACCGTCACGCCGCACATCAACGACGACGGCGAGATCCGCATGGAGCTCGTCGCGGAGGACTCGCGCCAAGGCGCGCGCGTCGGGAACCTGGACGCGTCGGTGATCGCGCAGAGCATCGCGCAGACGGAGCTCGTCGCGCGCGACGGGCAGACCGTGGTGATGGGCGGGATGATGCGCGACTCGCTCGAGACGACGCAGAGCGGCCTCCCGGTGCTCTCGCAGATCCCGATCCTCGGCGCCTTGTTCGGCCGGCACACCGCGCACACCGAGCGGCGCAATCTGCTCTTCTTCATCACGCCACACGTCGTGCGAGGCCCCGCGGACGTGCGCGCGATCTTCGAGCGGCGCCTGCGCGAGCGGCGCGAGTTCCTCGAGCGCCACATGGTGTTCGAGGGCGACTGGGAGCCGCCGATCGACTACTCGCGCACGCGCGGCCTCGTCGGCGAGATGCTCGACGTCCTCGAGAGCGCGGAGGCCGAGGCGGAGGCCGCCGCGATCACTCCCGCACCCGACCCCGAGCACGTCCCGCGCGCGCCGCTCGGCGAGGCGGAGGGCGACGGCTGATGTCAGAGCGCGGGGATGCCGAGCGAGACGTCGGGGAAGAGCGTCTCCGTCGCGGTGCCGCGCGCGGCGCCGATCACGCGCGCGAGCTGCTCGAAGGGGATCGCCGGCGCGGCCAGGACGATCACGTTCGTCTCTTCGGGGAACGCGCGCTTCACGCGGCGCAGGCACGCGCGCAGCGCCTCGAGATCGGGCGCGCCGGCGCGGGCAGGCACCGTCGGCGCGGGGCCGGTGTCCATGGTCTCGCAGCCCGGGGCGAGCCGACCGCCCGATCCCCTCACCACGATGCCCGCGGGCTCGATCGCCAGCGCGAGCCCGAGCGCGAGCGGCGCGGGAGCGGGCGCGTCGACCACGGGACCCACCGCGCCTCCCACGAGCACGTCGGCGAGCGCCTGGCTCGACGGATCGCCGGTCGAGATGTGCGGGAGGACGATCGGCAGCGCTGCGACGCGCTCGCCATTCCGTACGAGGAAAAGGATGTTGACGGTGCCCGCCTGCCCAGCCGTGTAGATGGCGCGCGCGACCGTCTGGTAGGGGATCGATGGATCGAACGCGAGGGCGAGCGGCGCGCCGTCGGTGGTCGCGACCGAGGGGGTGAGCGCCTCGACGAGGTAGCCGTGCTCGCCGCCTCGCACGTCCGCCTCGAGGAACCGTCCGCGCTCGAGCGCCAAGAGCGGCGGCCCTTCTCCGCACCGCACGGCGCTCGGCGTGAACACGAGCGGAGCACCAGGAGGCGGCTCCGACGTGCTCGCGTCGGACCCGAGCTCGACGAGCGCGAGGACGGGCGCGGGCGTGGACGGAGGGGGCTCGGCTGCGCCGCAGCCGTTCGCGAGCGCCGCCGCCAGCGCGAGGACGAGCCCCCTCACGGCGTCACGATCCGGAGGAGCTGCACGTCGAAGACGAGCATCCCCGCGGGACGGCCGGCCTGACCGCGGTAGGCGAGCGCCTCGGGGATCCAGAGCCGGCGGCTCTCGCCCTCGACCATGAGCTGCACGCCCTCGGTCCAGCCGGCGATCACGGCGTTCAGCGGGAACTGGATCGGCTCGCCGCGCGCGACGGACGAGTCGAACATCGCGCCGTCGGTGGTCCAGCCGGAGTAGTGGACCTCGACGGTGCTCGTCGGGCCCGGGTGCACCGTGCCGGTGCCGGGCAGGATCACCCGGCTCGCGAGCCCCGACGCGGTGCGCTCCGCGTCGTCGGGCGGCGCGGCCACGTCGGAGGGCGCCGGCACGACGGCGCCGACCGCGGTAGGATCTTCCGCGCAGCCGGCGAGGACCAGCAGCCCGAGCATGCAGAGTGGACGGCGCACGTGCGGCACCATAGCCGTCGTCACGGCGCCGGCCAATCCGTCGGGGGGCTCCAGCACATCCCGAGGCCGCTCGATCCGTCGGGCGGGCGCGCGAGCGTCTCGGCCGGGGTGCGGACCCACGCGGTGAGGACCCAGCCTCCGTCGCCGACGTGCGCGTGCACGTCGGAGCCGACCGCGAGAGCGCGCCGAAGTTCCCGTGCGCTACGCTCTCGGTCGATGCGAGCCCTGTCGCTGCTCCTCCTCGCCGGCTGCGGCACCGCGCCGCTCGCGCCGGACGGCGGCGGTCCGGACGCGGGCGCGCCCGACGGCGCGCGCTGCCTCGACGACGCGCGGTACGAGCGCTGCGCGGGCGGCGCGTGCGAGACGGTCCGCTGCCGCGGGGACGAGCTCTGCGTCGAGGCCGCGTGCGTGCCCTGGGAGGACGCGGCGCTCTCGTGCGAGTTCAGCCTGGAGAGGGACGCCGCCGTCGAGCGGCAGGTCCTCGTGTCGGTCGCGCCCGGCGGCTTCCCGCGCGCGCAGGTCGAGGCGCTGCGCTTCGACTTCGGCGACGGGAACGCGGGCTGGGGCGAGGCGCTGCGCCACCCCTACGCCGCCCCGGGGGTCTATGCGGTGACCCTCGAGGTCAGACTCACGGGCTGGCGCATCTGCCGGAGCCGCCAGCTCGCGGTGATCGACCCGCCCGCCGATCACGATCCCGTGCGCCTCACCGTGAACCGGATCCCGGAGCTCCTGAACGGGAGCCTCCCCATCGTGCGCGAGGACGGATCGAGCGAGCAATTCGTATTGCACCTCCCGCCCGAGGGCTTCACCGTCGACGTCATGGCGCTCGAGGCGCCCGGCGATCCCGTCGTCTCGCTCGCGCTGCGCGCGGGCGCGCGCGACGTCACCGAGCGCCTGGTCTTCGAGCCGGGGCCCGGGCGCGTGGGGAGCTGGCCGGTCGACGAGCCCTTCGAGCCCGGTCCGCTCGAGCTCGCGCTCGAGGCGACGACCGCGAGCGGCGCGACGCACCGGCGCGTGCTCGCCGTCGAGATCGTGCCGCGTCCTCCCGCGCGCAACCCCATCGATCGCCCGATGATCTGGCTCTTCCGCCGCGACGTCGACGTCGCCACGACCCGGCGCGAGGGGGCCGCGCTGATCTCCACGGCGAGCCCCAACGGTCTGCCCGATCTCCTCGAGGAGCTCGCGCTGATCGGCGCGCAGGGTCCGGACGACGCGGCGAACGCGACCTACGCGGGCTGGATCACCGAGGCGATCCGGCGCGAGGTGTACCGCACGTACGGCATCGGGCCCGACGGAACGCCGCACGACGCGATCCCGCTGACGATCTTCTGGGAGGGGGAGCCCGGCGCCCCCGATCCCGCGGCGTTCTCGACGACCGGTGACGTGTCGATGATGCGCTTCGGCGGTGCCTTCGACGGCTACGTCGGTTACTCGCGCATCGCGCCGTGGAACGAGGAGCGGATCGACGACAGCACCGCGGAGTACGGCGTGGCGAGCGCGGGGCTCCTCGGGATCCTCACGACCACGCCGGTGGTCTCGGAGGTGATCGCGCCGCTCGCGGTGGCGCCCGTCGGGACGCACCCGCGCGACGCGGAGGCGCTCGATCCGAGCTTCGATCGCTTCGCGCTCGACCTCGACCCGGAGCTCGCCGCGCGCCACGCGCTCTTGTGGTCGATCGCGCGCTACGTCGCGCTGGTCCTCGCGTCGGTGGCCGCGCACGAGATGGGGCACGCGATGGGGTTGATGCCGAACGGGATCCCGCCCGCAGGCTTCTTCGGGGACGTGCGGGACGTGCCGTTCGTGAACCCGGAGCGCACCAACCCGTGGCACGCGGATCTGCCGGGCCTGAACCTCATGCAGGCCGGCGGCGACTACCTCGGCGTGGTCGACGAGGCGCTCGCCACCCTCGAGCTCCCGCGCGGCGTGGACCTCGTGCGCGTCGCGGAGATCCTCGCGCTCGAGAACCGCCCCTCCGCCTACGAGCGCGCATACATGCAAGGGAGATTGACGTACGAGAACGGCACCTCGAGCGCCGGCGGCCTGCGCGTCGGCTGCCGCCGTTGAGCTCGATCGAGGCCAGGCCGACGCGCAGCGGCGGCCGTTGGCCGAGGGGGACCCATCGCCCCGCGAGGGGGTCGAACGCGCGCCAGCGCGTTCGGACGGGGGCGGGGCCCCGCCGCGCTCGCGCGCGATGGGGGAGGGGTGCGCGCAGCACCCCTCGGCGACTACTGAAAGCCGAGGCCGAGCTCCACCGTGGCGACGTGGAGGGCGAGGTCGTTCGAGCGCCCGTAGTAGACGTAGCCGACCTCGACGAAGCTCGAGCGCGCCGTCAGCGCGCCGCGGCGCTCGAAGAACCAGCGCGCGCTCAGCCCGACCTCGTGCGCGTGGAGCGTCGCGAGGTCGGAGTCCGCAGTACGCGGCGCCCAGATCTCGAGGTCGATGGGCGCCATCGCCATCCAGAACCACGGCGCGTCCTGGTAGTGGAAGCGGTAATGGCCGCGCAGCCAGAAGTCCCCGACCTCCTGCGTCAACGTCGCTTGCGCGCTGTGCGCATAGGCCTGGAAGCTGTCGCCGTAGAAGCGATACGACACGGCGAGGTACGTGCCGATCTCGGGGAAGGCCTGACGGAGCTCGCCGCTCAGCGAGTGGCGCCCGCGCGTGTCCGGCAGCCGCTCTTGGACGCGCCCGCCCTGCTCGTACGGGATCGAGTTGTAGGTCGTCTCGAGGAAGCCGAATTGCGCGGTGAACGTGTAGAGCGCGCTCACCAGCGTGGTCGGCGACAGCAGCTGCGAGAGCCCCGCGTGCATGCCCGCGGTGAAGCGGTTCACGTAGGGGCCCGTGTCGAAGCCGGTCGGGGTGATCTCGTCGAAGGAGTCGAGGGTCAGCTCGACGCCGACGCGGAGCGTGGCGTTGTCCTCCGCGAAGGAGTGGATCGCCGAGGCGCCGATGCCCTCCGAGATCCAGTGCTCCTCCCAGTGCGGCCGCAGCCGCACCTGGTAGGTCGTGTGATCGCCGTCGCGCAGGGTCAAGAGGTAGTCGAGGTCGGCCGACTCGGTCTCGCGCGAGGCCGTGCTCACCGCGTCGAGCGCGTCGGTCGACGCCGCGCTGACCACGTCGATGGGGATCGCGACGTTGTGCACCGCGTCGCGGTCCTGCCGGAGCTGGAACGCGAGGATCGACTGGAAGATCCAGGCGTCCTCGGCGCCCGCGGTCGAGGAGTCGGTGGCCGCGCGCGACTGAAGGCCGCGGCCGCGCTGGGTGACCAGCCCGAAGCGGTAGCCGAAGTGCTCGTACGTCCAGTCGTCGGGCTGCGCGCTCGCGGGCGTGCTCGCGAGCGTCAGCGCGGCGAGGACGGCGACGCTAGTTGCTGCACGCACAGCCACCGCCAGCTGGCCGACCGTTGCCGCCGGACGCCACCTCGCGCGCCGCGTGCAGCTTGTAGAGCGCGCGATCCTCGAGGAACGTCCCCGCCGCGTCCATCGCCGGGTGCGCGAGCGCCTCGCGCTGGTCGCG
>JAYRVK010000712.1:0-12276 GCA_041918555.1 Sandaracinaceae bacterium | reverse complement strand
TCCATCTCGTCGACGATCGCGCCGACCTTGGCGGCCAGCGCGTCGCGGATCCCGCGCACGCGATCGGCGCGCGCCTCGTCGAGCACCATCTCGCGGAACGCGGCGAGCTGCGTGAGCGCCTGTCGCTTGCGGAACGCCTTGGCGAGGCGGACGCGGAACTTCGCGAGCTCCGGCGCGTCGCCGAGCTCGCGCTCGAGGAGCGCGAAGCGCGCGCTCACGCGGGCTTCGTCGCGCGCGATCGCCGCGGCGAGCTCGTAGTTGCTGCGGCTGTTGGTGATCCCGCGGCCGAGCACGACCTCGTGCTCGTCGACCATCACCGCCTTGGTCGTCGTCGAGCCGAGGTCGATGCCGATGAAGACCTTCACGCGCGCACCTCCGCCGCGGCCTTCGCGCTCCGCGCGGTCCGCTTCTGCTCGATCATCTGGAGGTAGCTCTCGATCCGGTTCTTCACGTTCGCGCCGCTGAAGTAGCGGCGGTCGACGAGGTCCGTCTCGATGAACCCGGCGGGGCGGCCCGTGCGCTTCTCGATCTCGCGGAGCAGGAGGAGCTGCCCCGCGGAGAACGAGTTGCAGCTCTTCACCGAGTTGATGAGGAGCCCGTCGGCCTCGTAGTCCTTCACGTAGCGATCGAGGATGTCGAGGCGCTGCGGCAGGCTGCGGTTCGTGTAACAGCCCATGCAGTACTCGGCGAGCGACTCGAGCGGGCGCGCGGGGTCGTGCCGGAAGCCGAGGTCGTACGTGCCGCCGACCTTCGTGTACGTGCTCGCGACGACGACCGCGCCCTCCTCGTGGAACATCCCCCAGAGCTCGCGGAAATTCGTCCAGTTCGGCGGGCCCTCGACGACGAGCCGGTAGCGCTGCTCGCCCATCGGCCCCTCGGGCGTGATCGGGCCCTCGCCCGCGGCGACCCGCGCGTCGACCTCGGCGCGGAGCTGCGCGTAGTAGTCGACCGCGCCGGGCGTCCCGCGGAACGCGGTGAACATCGGGCCGATGTAGTAGACGCCCCCGAAGTACGCGTCGATCGGCGAGGGCCGGTGCTTGGCCGACTCGAGGACGTGCACCATGTCGTCCTCGGCGCGCGCGCTCAGGCGCATCGCGTCCTTCAGCCGGTCCTCGTCGTACTTCGTGCCGGTGAGCCGCTCGAGCGCCGGGATCACCTCCCGCTCGAGCTGCTCGACCATGTAGCGGCGCATGTTGTCGGTGATCTCGCCGTCGCCCTGGTAGGGCGTGTGGAGCATCACGACCGGGCAGTCGTACTCCTCGCGGAGGAGCTCGAACCACTTCATGAAGGTGAAGCAGCCGGTGTACGAGAGCAGCAGGAGATCCGGGTCCGGCAGGCGCTGGCCGGTCGGGCCGACGTTGCCCTGCCGCTTCATCCCGATGTCGCACTTCACGTAGGTGCAGACGTCCTCGGAGTGGCCCGCGCGCTCGGCCTCGGCGATGAACCGACCGGACTTCTGCCGCATCGCCGACTGGAGCGCGTTGATCTCCGGGTACACCGGCAGCACGTCGAACGCGTGGAGGAGCTCGGTGAGGTTCCCCGGCACGAAGGTGTAGACGACCTTCTTCTTCGTCTCGGGCACCTTGGCGAGCGCGTCGAAGTGCTCGGCGATCATCGCCTTCTGCACGAGCATGCTCGGCTCTTTCTGGATCGCGTCCTCTTCGGTGCTCATGCGTTGCTCCACAGGCGGATCGAGTCCGCGAAGGTGCCCGCCTGCTCGCGGATCACCTGGAACTGTCCGAGGTTCTCGGCGTACTTGAAGGCGGTCCACGGGATCCCCGCGCGGTCGAGCGCGGCCACGAGCATCGGCTGATCGAGGAGCGCGGGATCGCAGAAGCTCGGCGCCGCGAGGATCACGCCCTCCGCCTTCGACTTCCGCGTGAGCTGGCACAGGGGCGCGCCCTTGTCGCCCGCGGGCTCGTACTTGCTCGCGGTGGCCGGCGAGTCGCGGATGAACGCGAGGGCCAGCGCGAGGATCGGATCGGCGGCCCCCGCGCCGACGTCGCCCACCGGCCAGCGCGCGCCGAGGGTCATGTCGTCCCACACGATGTAGGTTCCGGCGCGCTCGAGCGTGCGGATGAGCCCGAGCGGCGGCTGCTCGCAGAACGCCCCCGTCATCACGACGCGCGTGTGGTCGCGTAGCTTGCGGTCGCTCGCCTCGGCGGCGCGCACGTAGGCGCGGACCATCGCCGTGTGCTCCTCGACGGGCAGGAGATCGCCCGCGCGGATCACGAGGTAGCTCTCGGTGGCGGTCGCCTTCCACGGCTCGCGCTGGCGGAGCGCCATGAGCTCGCCGATCGCGCGCCGGTTCTCGTCGTAGAGCGCGATGGACGACCGCAAGGCGTCTTGCGTGATGTCGCGACCCCCGAGCGCCGCGAGGTCGGCCCGCAGGCTCTCGAGCTCGCGCGCGAAGAACCTCCCGCCCACCTCGGGATCGAAGTTCTGGGGGACGTCGAGGTAGCGGGCGAGCTTCTCGGGGAAGAGGATCTTCCACATCCCGCTGAGGTTCCGGATCACGTCGCAGATCGCGGGGAAGAGGAACCCGTCGAGCGCGTCGTAGCGGCCGGTGAGCGCGACCTCGATCGTGCTCCTCGGGAGCTGGCAGATGTACGACTGGAAGTAGGCGTCGCCGCGGATCACCTCGACCTGATCGCCCGCGCCGTGGAGGCCGACGGGGAGCATCCCCGCCGCGTGGATCAGCTCTCTCGGCACCCAGATCGGCAGGTAGCCGATGGCCTTGGCGCCCGGCCGTGCCTCCTTCCACGCGCGGACCGTCGCGAGGTCGACGTCGTGGTAGAGCCTGTCCGCCCGACCGACGATGGCGTCGAGCTCGATCGTGTCGAGCCCGGTCGCGTCGCGCTCATCGGTGCTCATAGGCCGGCGGCTCCTTCGCCAGGAAGGCGCGGATGCCCTCGTTGGCGTCGTGGGTCTTCATCAGCTCGAACAGGTAGAGGCGCTCGAGCGCGGGGAGGCGCGCGTTCAGCTCGGCGAACAGCGAGGCGCGCGCCGCGCGCTCGGCGAACCGCAGCGCCGCCGCGGAGCCTGGACGCAGGTGCGTGTCGAAGAAGTCGTCGAGCCACGCGGCGGGGTCGTCGGCGACCGCGGTGACGAGCCCGAGGCGGTGCGCCTCCGCCGCGTCGATGGTGCGGCCCGAGACGCAGAGGTCGGCGGCGGCGCCGCCGCCGATCCGCCAGGGCAGGAGGATCGACGCCATCGGAGGGAACACCGCGAGCTTGATCTCGGGCTGACCGAGCTTGGCCGCGGGAGACGCGACGATCCACGTGCACCACGACGCGAGCTCGAGCCCGCCGCCGAGGCAGCGGCCGCGCACGACCGCCGCGGTCGGGATCGCCTTCTCCGCGAGCAACAGGAACAGCGCGTGGAAGCGCGCGAGCATCGAGGCGACCTGGTCGCGCTGGTGCTCGGCCACGCTCGCGCCGAACGAGAAGTGCGGGCCGGAGTGATCGAAGACGAGGAGCATCGTGCGCTCGTCGGCGGCGGCCACCGCCTCGGTCAGCGCGTCGATGGTCGCCGCGTCGAGCACGTTGGCCGGCGGGCCGTCGAGGACCAGGCGGAGCATCGCGCCGTCGTGGGCGCGCTCGACGCGGACGCTCACGTCACTTCTCCTTCGGCAGGATCGCCTCGATGAGTTCCGGCCCCCACGTCTCCCCGCGCGCGAGGCGCTGCCGGAGCGCGACGAAGTCCGGCTCGCGGCGATCGCGCGGACCCTCGTTGAAGGCGCGGAAGCCCGCGTGCGCCTCCGTCATCATGTTGAGCGCGAGCCACGCACGGTTGGTCTCGCGGTTCTTGTCCCAGTGCGCGAGCTTGTGCTTGCGGAGCGACGCGACGGTCTTCTCCACACAGCCGGGCATCGTCATCAGGAACCCCGTCACCGTGCGCTCCACGGCGGCGTCGAGGAGCCGCAGGTCCACGCGCCCGCGCGCGAGCAGCGCCTTTGCGGCGTCGCGCTCGGCCCCCGTCTTGTCTTCGCCGAACACGATCCGGCCCCCGTCGACCCAGCGATCGGTGATCGCCATCGGGTTCGGGACGAGCGCCCCGTCCACCTCGAGGGCTGGCACCTGCTCGGTGATCAGCCCGAGGCGGTGCGCCTTGTGGGCGCTCCAGCTCACGCAGAGCGCGCCGCTCGTCATCGCGTGCTCGATCCCCACGAAGAGCGGGAGGAAGTCCGTCGAGCCGCCATCCGGGGCGGAGCCGTGCTTGGGGCCGGCCTGACCGAAGCGCGCGAGGTCGCTCGCGATCGTCAGGTCGCAGGCCATCCCGATCTCCTGGCCGCCCGCGATCCGCATGCCGTTGACGCGGCAGATGGTGGGCTTGTCGCAGGTGAGGATGCCCGTGACCATGTCGTTGAAGAGGCGCATGTACTGCGCGTACTCGCCCGGCCGGCCCGCGTAGTACTCGGCGTACTCCTTGGTGTTGCCGCCGGTGCAGAACGCCTTGTCACCGGCGCCGGTGAACACGACCGCGACGACGTTGCGCGCGTTGGACGCGGCGCGGAACGCGAGGATCACGTCCTTCACCATGCGCGTCGTGTAGCTGTTGTACTGCTTCGGGTTGTCGAGGGTGATCCACGCTGCGTAGAGGCCCTCGGCCACCGCGCCGTCGGGCGTTCGCGCGGGCCGCAGCTCGTAGCGGACCTGGTCGTCGAAGCGGTGCTCCGGGACGAGGTCGTGGTCCACGTGATGGAAGTCGCTCATCGGTTCTCCTCTCCTCGATCGAAGTCGGGCACGAGCACCGGACGCCGCGCGAGCTCGTGGCGGCGCAGGGCCGCGAAGACGTCGTTGATCTGGCGGAGCGGGTGCTCCTCGACGAAGGGCTCGAGCGCGATACGCCCGTCGAGCACGAGGTCGACGATCGCCGGGTAGTGCTCGGGGAGGCAGCCCCACGTGCCTCGCGCGGTGGCGTCGAACGCCATGAGGTTCCCGAGGCGGACGGAGACCTTCTCCATCGTGAAGCCGACGACGCCGAGGTGCGCGCCGGGCCCGAGGAGCGAGTACGCGAGCTCCTGCCCCTTCGGGTGCCCCGAGGTCTCGAAGATCTTCCAGCCCGTCGCGGGCAAGCCTTCTTCCTTGGCGAAGGCGCCGATCCGCTTCTTGAGCTCGCGCGGATCCGCGCCGGCGTCGAGCCGGAGCGACGCGCCCATCGTCCGCTCGAGCCGCGCCGCGTCGACGTCGAGCGCGACCACGCGCGCGCCGAGCGCGGCCGCGACCTGCACTCCGAAGCCGCCCACGCCGCCCGCGCCGACGAAGATCGCGAGGTCGCCGCTCTGCAGGTCCGCGTTGCGGAGCGCCTGGTACGGCGTGCTGACCGCGTCGGCGATCACGCTCAGCGTCGAGAGCTTCACGCCGGCCCCGCGCAGGCGCGCCTCGTCGACCGCGCACAGGCCGCGGCCCGGCACCACCGCGTGCGAGGCGAAGCCGCCGTGGTCGTCGTTGCCGGGGAACACCTGCGCCGGACAGATCGCGCCGCGCCCTGCGAGGCACGCGTCGCACTGCCCGCAGGGGACGACCGCGGGGACGACGACCGCGCGGCCGACGAGGTGGCGCGCCTCCGGGCCCGCCGCGACCACCCGGCCGGCGATCTCGTGGCCGAGGGTGAGCGGGAAGGGATGGCGCGTGCGCACGCCCTCGTAGAGGAAGCCGAGGTCGGTGTGGCAAACCCCGCAGCCCGCGACCTCGACGAGCGCGCGATCGCCCGTCAGCCCTCCCTCGTCGATCTCGCGGGTGGCCGGCACCATCGGCTCCCCCGGCGCCACCGCGTCCCACGCGCGAACCTGCATCTCGCCTCCGGTGTGGCCCGACCTACGCGCGCGCGTACGTGGGGGCCCGGAGCGAACGCACAGCGCGTCGCGAGGAGAGGACCATGAACGAGGAGCTGAGCCCGGGCGAGCTGCCCACCGATTCCATCGTCGTCCGCGCGCTCGAGGCCGCCGACCTCGACGCCATCGTTCGGATCGACCGCGAGTCGATGGGGCGCCCGCGCCGCGAGTACTACGCGGTCAAGGTCGAGCGCGCGCTCGACGACGCGAAGCTCCGCACGAGCCTCGTCGCGCTGATCGACGGGCACGTCGTCGGGTTCGTGCTCGCCCACCTGCACTACGGCGAGTTCGGGCGCGTGGAGCCCGCCGCGGTGATCGACTCGATCGGCGTGGACCCGCGCTTCCGCGGCAAGAGCGTGGGCGAGGCGCTCCTGCGCCAGCTCGAGATGAACCTGCGCGCGCTCCACGTGGAGCGGCTCGAGACGCAGGTCGGCTGGGATCAGCGCGAGCTCCTGACCTTCCTCGCCAACCGCGGGTTCACCCCGGCGCCGGTGTTCCACCTCAGACTCACCCTCGGGTGATCGAGATCAACCGCGCGCCGGGCGCCGGGGGCCACCTCCCAGCCTCATGATCGCTCGACGCCTCGCGCTCGCGACCGCGGCGCTGACCGCGGGTCTGATGGTCCTGGGCGGGGTCGTGCACGCGACCGAGTCGTCGCTCGCGTGCCCGGACTGGCCGACCTGCCATGGCGAGTGGATGCCGGCGATGGTCGGCGGCGTCCTCTTCGAGCACTCGCACCGCATGCTCGGCACGCTCGTCGGGCTCTTCACGCTGGCCCTCGCGGTGGCCGTCTGGCGCCGCGGCGGGAGCGCGCGCGCCGCCGGCCTCGGCGCGATCGCGCTCGTGATCGCGCAGGGGATCCTCGGCGGGCTCACGGTGATCCTCGAGCTGCCGCCGCCGGTTTCGACCGCGCACCTCGCGACCGCGTTCACGTTCCTCGCGCTGCTCCTCTGGCTCTCGCGGCGCGGCCTCCCGACGATCGATGCGCCCGAGCCGGTCGCGCGGCACGCGGGGCTCGCCGCGCTGCTCGTGTTCGCCCAGTCGGTCGTCGGCGCGCTCGTGCGGCACAACGACGCGGGCACCGCGTGCGGCGTCGATCCGATCCTCTGCGCGGGCCAGTGGGCGCCCGCCTGGGATCTCGGGCGGCTCCAGATGTTCCACCGCGCCGCCGCGGTGCTGGTCGCGGTCGTGGTCGTCCTCGCCTGCGTGGCGGTGTTGCGCAGCGCCGCGTGCCGACCCCTGCGCGGGCTCGCGCTCGCGGGGCTCGGGCTCGTCGTGGCGCAGATCGCGCTCGGCGTGCTCAGCGTCACGAGCGTGCTCGATCCATGGATGGTCACGCTGCACCTCGCGTGCGCCGTCGCGCTCTTCGCGGTGATGCTGTGGATCCGGCTCGGCGTGCACTACGCCGGAGAGGTCCGCGATCCCTCCGGGGCACCGAGCGCGCGCTCGATCCCCGCGTAGGCCCACGCGCCGAGGTCCTTCCAGATCCAGGTCGCGAGGGCCCACCAGAGCACGATCCACACGGGCACGCCGAACCACCACCCGAGCGCGTACTCGTGCAGGCCGCCGATCCGGATGAAGAGGGCCTCCACGATCGGGCCCACGACGAGCGCGAGCGCGGCGAGCTTCGCGTCGTGTCGATCGGCGCCGCCCGCGAGCGCGAAGAGCGCGAAGCCCAGGGCGAAGGGGAGCCAGCTCGCGATCGGGTGCGCGTACCACGCGTAGAGCGCGAGCCGCGTCGCGACGACGACGCACACGAGCAAGATCGATTGTCGTCCGCGACCTGCGCGCCCGAGCACCCGCCGCGCGGGCACCTCCGGCGGGCCGAGCGCCCGCCAGCGCGTGAGGGCGAACACGAAGCGCAGGATCAGCCCCCAGAAGACGAGCATCCACAGCGGGATGCTCGAGACGGTGGGGAGCTCGGCGGCCGCGGTGTAGCGATAGACGCCGTGCACGACGACGGTGTTGAGGTCGTTGACCGCGCCGACGACCGTACAGAGCGCGAAGAACGCCACCTCGGCGGCCAGCGCACGATCCGGGTGCGTCGCGCGGAAGAGCGCGAAGCGCGCGAGGAGCACCGCCGCGAGGAGGAGCCACATCACCGTCGGACGGTCGGCCGCGACGAGCACGCCCACCGACACGGCGGCGACCGCGACCGCGTCGACCGCGAGCTGCGGCGTCGAGATCGGCTTCACGCGACGAGGTCCCACACCTCGGCGAGCAGGCTCGCGGGGTGCGTCAGGCCGTGCGCGTACGCGTCGGTCGTGTAGTTCTGCGCCCAGTTGCACTTCGCGCCGCAGCGCGCGGAGAACCCGCGCGGATCGAGCTCCGCGGTGGCGCGCGCCCAGATCGCGTCGACGTGATCGAACTCGCGCACGTCGAGCGTCACCGGCTCGACCGCGACGGACGCCTTGCACGGCCAGAACAGCTTCCCGTCGTGGTCCACGTGCGGCTTCAGCGTGTTCCGGCACGTCAGCTCCGCGGAGCTCAGCAGCCGGCGCAGCATCCGCTCGCTCCCCGCGATCCGCTGACCCTCTCGCTTGCGCGCGAGGATGAGCTCGACGAGCTCGGCGTACTCGGGATCGTCCTCCAGCGCGACGTCCACGGTCGGACCGACGTTGACGGGCACCGGCGCGAAGCCGATCCCGAGGTCGCGCGCGAAGTCGAGGACGGCGCGCGCATGCGCGACGCGGCCCGGCTGGATCACGCAGTTGACCATCAGCGAGAACCGGAGCGGCGCGGCGAGCGCGGCGAGCACGTGGATCGCCTCGATCACCTCCGCGGGCCGCGGATAACCCCACATCGCGGAGAGCACCGTGGGGTCGAGGGCGTCGAGGCTCACCACGATCACATCGAGATCGGCGAGCGCCGTTCGCCACGCGGGCTGGCGCAGCCGCTTCACGATCGCGCTCCCGTTGGTGTTCAGGATCGTCGGGAAGTAACGGAGCGCGCGGGCCTCGCGGAGCCACACCGGGAGATCGTCGCGCAGGGTCGGCTCGCCCCCCGCGAAGTACACCGACGGACAGCGCGTCCGCATCGTGCGGAGGACCTCGAGGCCCGCCGCGGTGTCGAGCTCGCCGTCGCGCGGGAGCTCGGGGTAACGCCGCCCGCGGTGATCGTCGCAGTACTCGCAGAGGAAGTTGCAGTGCCGCGAGACCGTCCAGATGAAGTAGAGGGGCAAGAGGTCCTCGCGCCCGCGCCGGGCGCGGCGCCGGTTCTCCACGTAGCTCGCGAGCGCGGTCCGGTACGCCGCGGCGCGCCGCGCCGCGTCCTCCACCCGCGAGGGCCGAGTGAGCTCGGGGAGCAGCGCCTCCGCGCGGCGCTCTTGCGCGGCGCGATCCACCAACACGGTCTTCATGGGTCCTCCTCGTCGTGTGCTCACCTAGATGGGTCACGCGCGCGCCCACGCCCAGGGTCCCGGGGATCGATCTCAGATCGCCTCAGGCCCCCATCGTTGACCGCGATCAACGGGCGGCTCGCGGGCGCGCGGCATCGTGCCGCGATGCTGGTCCACGCGACCCAGGGGCACCGCGCGACGCGGTTCACCCTCCAGTGGCACCTCACGCATGCGTGCGAGCTCGACTGCCTGCACTGCTACGACCGCAGCAAGCTCGCGGCGCCCTCGCTCGAGCAGGCGCTCGCGGTGCTCGACCAGCTCGAGGCGTTCTGCGCCGCGCACGAGGTCGGCGGCAACGTCTGCTTCTCGGGCGGCAACCCGTTCCTCTACAAGCCGTTCTTCGACGTATACGCGGCGGCGGTCGAGCGCGGCTTCCGCGTGTCGATCCTCGGCAACCCCGTCTCCGACGAGCTCCTCGATCGGCTCGTCGCGATCCAGAAGCCAGGCTACTTCCAGGTCAGCCTCGAGGGCCGCGAGGAGCACAACGATCACGTCCGCGGCTCCGGCTTCTACGCGCGAGTGATGGAGTTCCTGCCGCGGCTGCGCGCGCGCGGGATCCAAGCGGTCGTGATGACCACGCTGACCGCCGACAACCGCGAGGAGGTGATCCCGCTCGCGCGGCTCCTGCACGGGCGCGCGGACCGCTACGCGTACAACCGGCTCGCGCAGGTCGGCTCGGGCGCGGAGCTCCTGCACCTCGACCCCGAGTCGTACGGCCGCTTCATGATCGACTGGCTCCTCGAGTCGCGGGAGAACCCGACGCTCGGCGCCAAGGACAACCTCCTCAACATCTTCAAGCACGAGCTCGGCATGAAGCTCGGGGGGGGGTGCACGGGCTTCGGCTGCGGCGCCGCGTTCAACTTCGTGGCGCTCCTGCCGAACGGCGAGGTCCACGCCTGCCGCAAGTTCCCTTCCGCGCTCGGGAACGCGTACGAGCGCACCCTCCTCGACATCTACGAGAGCTTCCTGGCCGAGCGCTACCGGCAGGGGTGCTCGGCGTGCGCCGAGTGCCCGATCCGCACGCGCTGCGGCGGCTGCATGGCGGTGAGCTACGGGCAGGGCCTCGATCCGTTCACGGAGCGCGATCCGCACTGCTTCATGTACACGTAGCGCGGCTCACAGCGTCTCGAGGTACGCGACGAGCGCCTCGAGCTCGCTCGCGCTCAAGCTCGACGTGCTGCCGTGCGTGTCGGGCTGTCCGTCGCGCTCGTTCAGGCCTCGCTCGCCCTCGCGGAGCGCGGGGTGACGCGGCGTGGCGAGCGCCTCGCGCAGGCTCCGCGCCCGGCCGTGGTGGAGGAACAGGCCGCGATCCCAGACGCCGCGGAGGCTCGGCACGCCCACGCGCAGCCCCACGTCGTCCTGCTGCGCGTCGGGGAACGTCCCGAGGAAGCCGGGCGTGACCCGATCGAGATCCTCGCCGGCCGGGCCGCGCACCGGGCTCACCACGTACGGGAACCGGAGCGGGCCCGGCGCGTCGCTGACCACCGTGGAGCGCGCGGTCGCGCCCACGGGGAGCGGATGGCAGCTCGCGCAGCCGGTGCGCGCCGACGCGAAGAGGAGCGCACCCTCGCGGACGTCGGCGCGCGGGACCGCCGCGTTGGGGCTCGGGAGCAGGCGCGGCCGCGCGATCAGGAAGAGCCCGAGCGCCCGCGTGATCCCGTCGAACCCGAGCCGGATCGGGCGCCGCTCGAGCTCGCCGTCCTCGCCGACGCGCTCCGAGTAGAGCGCGTCGCCGAAGGACTCGTCCCGCCCGAGCACGCGCAGCGCGGCGTCGCGGAAGTGCCGCTCGCGGGTCAGCGCCGCGGCGCCGTACGGTCGCTCGGCGCACTCGGGGGGAGGCGACTCGAGGCAGCGGAGCACGTGCACGCAGCCCTCGCGGTCCGGCGTCGCGGTGCACTCGTCGTGCGTCGGGTAGCGCGACCAGATCCGCGGGTCGGTCGCCTCGCAGCAGAAGTTCTCCCGGCGCGCGAATTCGTTGATGACCGGGAAGAAGTTGTCCTCCTCCATCGCCGCCTCGAGGAAGAAGGGCCGCGAGTCGTAGCCGCCGCGGTAGGACATCACGCTGCGCACGCCCCACTCCGGCGACACGAGGAGCGGCATGCTGATCGGCTTCGCGATCGGGGCGCCCTCGCGGTGGCAGTGCACGCAGGTCTGGTCGCCGTCGACGGTGAAGGGCGCGGTCACGGTGTTGAACGCCTCGCCGAGCTCCACGTCGGTCGCGGGGAACGGCCCGCCGCTCACGTCCCCGACCACCGCGCGCGCGACCTCGCCCGTCGCCAGATCGACCCACGCGACCGACTCGCCGAGCTGCTCGACGACGGCGAGCCGGCCCGCGTCCTCGAGCCACAGCGCGTCGCGCGCGCCGAAGCCGACGGAGAAGAGCCCGCCCGCGGTCTCGTGCGGGCGCAGGGTCCCCTCGGCGGGGTCGACATCGAAGGTCTGCACCTCGCTCGAGCCGCCGAACACCACCGCGATCGCCGGCGCGCCCCCCCGCGCGAACGGGACCACCCGCTCGGGCATCGCCCCCGCGACGATCCACGTCTCGCGGGGCGGGAGGAACGCCACCCGCTCGGGCGGCCAGGCGTCGACGGGGCGCAGCTCGCGGCCGGACTCCGGGCGCTCCGGATCGACGTCGCGGAAGTCGCGACAGCAGATCGAGTCCGAGGTGTAGCGGTGCAAGAGACGTAGACCGTCGATCGCGAGCACGTCGATCTCGTTCTGGAAGTCCTGGAACACCACGTTCGCGGTTCCGTCGCCGCGCGCGCCGTCCCCGTCGCCGTCGAAGCCGTCGTCCGGCGGGTGCCCCGTCCCGGCCCCCGTGTGGAGCGCGATCGCGAGCTCGCCGACCACCGCGACGTCGGTCACCGGCGCGTTCGGCGTGTGCCGCGCGAGGATGGCCCCGGAGTCCACGTCGACGAGCGTGAGCGAGAGCGAGGTCTCGCTCGCGACGAGGGCGCGGTGGTCATCGGCGAACACGACCCGCCCCGGGTCGCGATCGACGGGGATCCCGACCGCCGCCTCCGCGCTGCGCAGCACGTCGATC
>JAYRVK010000711.1:0-8726 GCA_041918555.1 Sandaracinaceae bacterium | reverse complement strand
GTGAAGAAGGTGGGCGAAGAGGCGATCGAAGTTATCCTCGCGGCGACGACGCAATCCGATCAGCGCGTGATCGAAGAGAGCGCCGATCTGCTCTATCACCTGTGGGTGCTGCTGGCCTTGCGCAGCATCACGCCCGCCCAGGTCGAGGAGCTGCTCACCGGCAAGGGGTACGCGGACGTGCGGACCCTGCCGGCCCAGGGCACGCCGAACTGCACCGTCGTCGGGCGCCGCGCCTAGCCGCGCGGGCCGGCCAGCGTCGCGCGGAGCCTCCCTCGGCGGATCAGCTCGGCCCGCTCACGCAGCGACCGCCGATGCACGACTCGGTCGGACCGCAACACGTGTTGCATCCGCACAGGATCTCGCCGGCGCCGCAGAGCGCCGCACAGCGGCCGCCAGTGCAGACCTCACCGCACCCGCACGCGGGCGTGCACGGGTCGGGGCGGCAGCGGCCGTCCTCGCAGAACTCGCCCCGGTCGCACGGACCGTTGCAGCGGCCGCCGCAGCCGTCGGCGCTCCCGCAGGCCGCGCCGGGCGCGCAGACCGGTACGCAGTCGCACAGGTAGGCGCGCGGGCCCGTCATCACGCAGGTGTCGCGGCCCGTGCAGTCGCCGGCGCAGGTGCCGCCGCACCCGTCGGAGGCTCCGCACGGCACGCCCGGCGGGCAAGACGACGTGCAGCATCCACTCGCGGTGCAGACGTCGCCGCCGCTGCACGGGACGTCGCAGAACCCTCCGCATCCGTCGGGGTCACCGCAGCTCGCGCTCGCCGGACACTCGGGCGCGCACTCGCAGCCCCAGATCCCCGACGACAGCTGGCAGAGCTGGCGCGCCGGGCAGTCGCCCTCGCACGTGCCGCCGCAGCCGTCGTCCGCACCGCACGTCGCGCCGGGCGGGCAGCTCGGCACGCACTCGCACGCGTAGATCCCGCGCGAGAGCTGGCAGAGCTGGCCGAGCGGACAGTCGCCGTCGCACGTGCCTCCGCACTCGTCGGGCTGGCCGCAGAGCGCGCCGGGTGGGCAGTCCGGAGGACAGCATGCGTAGTCGTGGCACACGAGGCCGGGCATGCAGGTGCCCGTCTCGCACCGGCCGCCGCACCCGTCCGGCCCGCCGCACGCGACGCCCTCGCAGTCGCGCTCGCACTCGCACGAGTAGATGCCGCGCGAGAGCACGCATCCCGAGCCGCGCGGGCACGAGCCGTTGCACGTGCCGCCGCACGCGTCGGGCTCCCCGCAGGTCGCGCGGGGCGGGCAGTCGGGCACGCAGACGCACTCGCCGAGCACGCACTCCGCGCCCGGATCGCAGTCCGGGCCGCAGTCGCACGTGTCCTCGCAGCGGCCGTTCACGCAGACGGAGCTCCCCTCGCACTCGATCCCGGCGCACCGGTCGACGACGCACGCGCCGCCCGCGCACCGCTCGCCGTCGGCGCACTCGACGTCCTCGCAGGGGCTCGGGCGCACGCAGGTGAGGTCGCACACGTGGTCCTCCGGGCACGCCGCGTCGCACGGATCCACGGGGACGCAACGTCCGTTGCGCGGATCGCAGTGCTCGCCCTCTTCGCAGACGACGCCGCCGCACGGGAGCGGCGGGAAGCAGCCGGCCGCGCAGGCTCCACCGAAGCAGGTCATCCCCTCGCCGCACTCCACCTCCGCGCACGGATCTGCGATCGGCACGCAGCGCGCGAGGCACGCCTCGCCGTCGGCGCAGAGCACGGCTGCGTCCGCGCACGGGTCCGGCTGACACGCGGCGCCGAGACAGACCTCGCCGGCCTCGCAGTCCGTCGCGTCGACGCACCCGGGCGGCGGCGGAGGTCCCGCGTCGTCGCCCGGAGTCGCGGCGTCGCCGCCGCCGTCCCCGCCCGCGTCCATGGGGCCGGCGCCGCCGTCGCCCGCCTCGGCGCACACCCCGCCGCGGCACGTCAGGCCCGCGCGGCAGTCCGCCTCCGTGTCGCAGGCCTCGCCGGGGCCGCCGCCCTCGGGCGCGGAGCACCCGGCCACCGCGAGCGCGAGGAGCGCGACTGCACGCGTGTTCTTCACGGACGCGGAGATCATTGCACGGAGCGTTCCCCGCGTTCCAGGGCGCGACCCGCGGGCGGTCCGTGGCCGCGCGCCCCCGATCGAGCGTGCGGTTCCGGGGGCGGGCGGCCACGCCGTGATCGTCAGGGGGCCGCGCGGACCACGACGGGCGCGGGCCGGTCCTCGTCGCTCCCGTCCCCGAGCTGGCCCGAGTCGTTGGCGCCCCAGCAGGCGACGGTTCCGTCCGCGCGCGCCGCGCAGGTGAACGAATCTCCCGCGGCGAGCGCGATCGCCCCGGAGAGCCCTTCGACCTGCGTCGGCGGGGCGAACGCCTCGTCGGAGCCGGTCCCGAGCGCGAACGACGCGTTGTCGCCCCAGCAGCTCACGGTGCCGTCGCGACGGCGGGCGCAGGTGTGCGCGACGCCGGCCTCGACCTCGACGACGTCGGCGAGCCCGGGCACCGCGATCGGGACGTCGGACTGGGCGCGCTCGACGCCGAGGCGCTGCCGCGCGCCGAAGCCCCAGCAGGCGACGCCGCCGTCGCGCAGCGCGGCGCACGTGTGCAGCTCGCCGAGCGCCACATCGACGGCGTCGACCCCGCCGACCTCGGCGGCGTCGCTTCGATCGAAGCGATCGCCCACCCCGAGCTGCCCTTGCTCGTTCGCGCCCCAGCACCACACGGCCCCCGACGCGCGCAGCGCGCACGTGTGCGCCCCGCCGGCCTCGATCGCGGTGAGGTCGCCGAGCGCGCTCGCGGCGCGCCCGAAGCTCGCCGTGTCGGAGGTCCCTCCGGCCCCGAGCTGTCCGCTCGAGCTCCGTCCCGCGCAGAACGCCTGGCCGCGCTCGTCGAGCGCGCAGGTGTGATCGGTCCCGCCCGCGATCCGCGTCGCGGCGCGGAGGCCCGTCGCGCGCCGCGGCAGCGGCTGGCTCGTCGTGTCCCCGGTGCCGAGCTGCCCGTACGCGTTGTGGCCCCAGCAGGCGAGGCGATCGGTCACCGCGCAGGTGTGGTGCGCGCCGGCGCCGAGCGCGCTGGCCGGGCCGGTGAGGGAGGCCACGAGGACCGCGGCGGGGCGGCTCGTGCGCGTCCCGTCGCCGAGCTCGCTCCCGCGGTTGCTCCCCCAGCACGCGACCGCGCCGCCGCCGAGCCGCGCGCATGCGTGGCGCGCCCCCGCCGCGATCGCCTCCGCGCCGGCGAGCGGCGCGAGCTCTTCGCCCGCGTCCCCGGGCGCCGCGTCGGGCGCGCCGTCGACCGCGGCGGCGTCCGCGGCGCCGTCGAGGGGCACCCCCCCGTCCATCGGGGTCGACGCGTCGGGTGGGGCGTGCTCGCCGCACGCGAGGCACAGGACCACGCCGGCGCACGCCGCGACCGCTCGCACGCGCACAGCATAGCGCTTCTGCGCCGGAGGGACGCTCGGGGGCGCGTGACGGAGGCGCCCGATCCCGACGAGACGAAGAGCGAGCACGAGCGCGAGGTGCGGAGCACCTCCTCGCCCCGCGGTCCGCCCTGCACGCGCGTGGTGCGATGGCCCGGGACGAACGGGTGGTTCCACGCGAGGTCGTCCGCGATCATCGAGACGGCGCCCACCATCGCGTCATCCGATGGACGACAGCGGGAACGCCGCGCGCGAGGCCCGCTCAGGGGCGGGTGACGGCGACCGGGTAGGCGCCCGACCCCGTATAGTAGCCGTCGACGTACAAGCCGAACAAGCCGGCGCCGCCATCGACCGTGGCCGAGATGCTCGACTGCAGGCTGCAGAAGTCGTCGGAGCAGAAGAGGCTCGCGCCTGTGGCACCGCTCATCAGGTAGACGGCCGTGTCCCAGCTCGCGCGGGAGCACGTGCTCGCGCTGAAGCTCCCTCCCGCGGCGCTCGGGCACTGTGTCCAGTAGTACATGTGCTCGGGCGCACCCGTGGCCAACGTGCAGGTGCTCCCGAGCATCCCCGTCCCGCTCGTCGTGCCCCCCGGAGTCGAGCTGCCCGCGGCGAGCGCCCGCGCCACGCCGTCGTTGCCGACGGGCAGGTGCTCGATGGTGAGCGTGAACGCGCCACTCGCGCCGGTGCTGCCGTCGACGACGACGTAGTAGGTCCCCGCGGTCAGCGTGCGCGTGATGCTGCTCTGCGACGTGCTGCACTGGTTGTCGCTGCACGAGCCGGTGCCCGCGCCGCAGCTCCCGTCGCGCATGCCGATGAACGTGTCGTAGCTCGAGCCGAAGGTGTGGATGAACACGACCTCGGTGCGGGTCAGCGTGAAGCTGTACCAGACGTCGTTCGCGCCCGTGCACGAGCTCGCGCTGTTGCCCGCGGTGGCCGTGCTCCCGCTGACCGTCGCGCGCCCGGCGCCGAGCGAGATCGCCGTCGCGCCCGCGCACTCGTCGTTCGCGAGGCAGCCCTCGTCGGCGAAGCCGTTGCCGTTGTCGTCGCAGCTGTTGCCGCAGATCTCCGCGGGCGCGGCGCACGCGCCGTACGCCGAGCAGCTCGCGTTGCAGGTCTGCACGCCCGCCGTCATGCACACCGTGGTGCACGCGAGGGTCGAGCCCATCACGCACGTGAAGCCGTCGTCGGCGCCGTTGGCCCCGTCGTCGTCGCAGCCGTTGCACACCTCGCCCGCGCTGCACGCGCCGTAGCCGGAGCAAGACGCGTTGCACGCCTCGGTCCCCGTGGTCCCGCAGCTCGTCGTGCACGTGCGGCTCTGCCCGCGGCGGCACGTGAAGCCGTCGTCGGAGGCGCCGTCTCCGTCGTCGTCGCAGCCGTTGCACACCTCGAGGGCGGCGCACGTCGAGTACGCGCTGCAAGTCCCGTTGCAGGTCTGCGTCCCGGTCGTCCCGCACCCGGTCGCGCAGCTCCGGCTCGAGCCCATCGCGCACGCGAGGCCGTTGTCGTTCACGCCGTCGCCGTCGTCGTCGCACGCGTTGCAGGTCTCGCTGGCGGCGCGGCACGTCCCGAGCGCGCACAAGGCGGTGCACGCCGCGGTGCCCGCCGTGCCGCAGCTCGTCGAGCACGGCGCGCTCGAGCCGAGCGCGCAGCTCATGCCCGATCCGTCGTCGGCGGTCCCCGTGCAGTCGTTGTCGATCCCGTCGCACACCTCGGTCGCGCCGGGGCGGACCGCGCTCGCGGAGTCGTTGCAGTCCGTGCCGCCCGCGCAGCCCTCCTGCGCGAAGCCGTCCATGTCGCCGTCGACCCCGACGTAGGTGCACGTGCCCGAGGGCTCGCCGCACGAGTCGATCGTGCAGGAGAGCGAGTCGTCGCAGTCCACGGGCGCCCCGGCCGCGCAGCCGTCGCCGGGCGTCGCGCCGCTCGCGTCACACGTCTCGACGCCGTCGCACGCGACGCCGTCGTCGCACATCGCGTCGTTCGGCGTCTGGACGCACGCGTCGCTCGCCGCGTCGCAGGTCCCCGTCGTGCAGCCGACCCCGTCGTCGCAGGTCTCGGGCGGGCCCGGGATGCAGCCGGCTACGAGGTCGCAGATCTCGGGACCGTTGCAGAGCACGCCGTCTTGACACGGCGCGTGGTCCGCGACGTTGCTGCAGCCGAGGGCGGGATCGCACGCGTCGACGGTGCAGCTCACGCCGTCGTCGCAGTCGGGCACGGCGCCGGCGGCGCAGCCCGCGCTCGGGTCGCACGCCTCGGCGCCGTTGCACGCGTCGGCGTCGTCGCAGGCCGCGTCGGAGGGCGCGTTCACGCACGCGCCCGCGCCGGTCGGATCGCACGCGTCCATCGTGCAGCCCACGCCGTCGTCGCACGTCTCGGGATCGCCGCGGCGGCAGCCGAAGCCGAGCTCGCAGCGCTCGGTCCCGTTGCAGAGCTGAGCGTCGTCGCAGTCCGCGTCGACGTCGCAGGGCGTCGGCGTGGTGCAGCCGTCCATCTCGTCGCACACGAGGCCCACCGGGCACGTGTCGTCGTTCGGCACGTGCGTGCACGCGCCGTCGGGCTCGCCGCAGGCGTCCGTCGTGCACGCGACGCCGTCGTCGCAGGCGGGCGGCGTCCCGGGCCGACACACCGAGTCCACGCACGTGGCGACGCCGTTGCACGCGACCCCGTCCTCGCACTCCTCGTCGGAGGCGCACGGCGGGCCGGCGTCGCCGGTCATCACCGCGCCGTCGTCGCCCCCGTCCATCGCGGAGGGCTCCGCGTCGACGTCTCCCGGGCTGCCGGTGGCGCAGCCGCCGAAGAGCGCGGCGGCGAGGAAGAGCAGGCGAAGGCGGTGCTGCATCGACACAACGCTATCGCGACTTTCCAGTCTCGGGCAACGTACCCTCCTTCCTGCGCGCCTGGACCGCTGATACGCTGAGCGCGCGATGGGCAGTCGGACAGCGCGCCTCCTCCTCCTGTTCTCGGTCTCGAGCTCGCTCGGGTGCGGCGCCGGTCCCGGCGGCGGCGTCGGGGGCGACGACGACGGAGGCAGCGCGGGCGGCCTCGACGGAGGGGGCGGCGGCGGCGGGCTCGACGGAACGGTCCCGCCCGGCCTCGACGGCGCGACCGTGGGCGTCGACGCGGGCGGGGATCCTCCGCCGGACGACGAGGAGCGCTGCAACGGCGCCGACGACAACGGCGACGGCCGCGTCGACGAGAGCTGCGCGTGCGTCATCGGCAGCACGCAGCCCTGCTACCCGGGCGATCGCGACGTCGCGGGCGTCGGCGCGTGCACGCTCGGCACGCAGGTCTGCATCGAGACCGGCGTCGAGTTCGGCGCGTGGGGCGCGTGCACGGGCGCGGAGCCGCCGGGCGAGGAGACCTGCGACGGCACCGACGACGACTGTGACGGCTTCGTCGACGACGGCTGCGAGTGCGATCCGTCCGAGACCCGGCCCTGCTACACGGGCCCGTTCGGGACCGAGGGCGTCGGCGAGTGCGTCGCGGGCGTGCAGGCGTGCGAGCCCGGACCGGGCGGCGTGGGGTCCATGTTCGGCGCGTGCACGGGCGACGTGACTCCGTCGGCGAGCGAGGTGTGCGACGGAGTCGACGACGACTGCGACGGCGCGGTCGACGACGGCTGCGCGTGCTCGCCCGGCGACACGCGCGCCTGCTACACGGGCGCGCCCGGCACCGACGGCGTGGGACCCTGTCGCGCGGGCGCGCAGGCGTGCGTGGACGACGGCGCGGGGACGCTCGGCTGGGGCGCGTGCGCGGGCGCGGTGCTCCCGGGCGCCGACTCGTGCAACGGCGTGGACGACGACTGCGACGGGACCGTCGACGAGGGCTGCTCGTGCGCGCCCGGCGATACGCGCCCGTGCTACGGCGGGCCCGCGGGGACCGGCGACGTCGGCGCGTGCCGCGGCGGGACGCAGACCTGCGAGCCCGGCCCCGGCGGCGTCGCAGCGCGTGGAGCGGCTGCGCGGGCGAGCGGGTTCCGTCGATGGAGCTCTGCAACGGGATCGACGACGACTGCGACGGGCTCCTCGACGAGGGCTGCACGTGCACGCCGGGCTCGACCTCCGCGTGCTACTCGGGCCCCGCGGGCTCGGACCTGATCGCGCCGTGCCGCGCGGGGACGCGCGCGTGCGTGACGAACCCGGACGGCACGACCGAGTGGGGCGCGTGCGCGGGCGAGGTGCTCCCGATGACCGACGTGTGCGGCGACGGGATCGACCAGAGCTGCGACGGCGTGGTCGACGACACGTGCGCGTGCCCGCCGAGCACCACGCGGTCTTGCTACGACGGCCCCGGCGGCAGCGCGGGGATCGGCCGCTGCCGCGCCGGCTCGCAGATGTGCGTGCTGAGCGGGACGAGCGCGTCGTGGACCGGGTGCTCGGGCCAGGTCCTGCCGGGCGCGGAGGCGTGCAACGGGCTCGACGACGACTGCGACGGCGTCGACGACGACGGCTGCGACTGCGTGCCCGGCTCCTCGCGCGCCTGCTACGACGGGCCGGCGGGGACGCGCGGGATCGGCGCGTGCAGCGACGGCAGCCAGCTCTGCGCGGCGGGCCCCGGCGGCATCGGGGCGAGCTGGGGCGGCTGCGGCGGCTGGATCGGCCCGGCCACCGAGACGTGCAACGGCGTCAACGACGATTGCGATTCGATGGTCGACGAGGGCGTGTGCATGGTGCCGCCGACGGTGACGTGCCCGCCGCCCGCGACGACGAGGCCGCTCGTGCCCGTGTCGCTGAGCGGCAGCGCGAGCGACGCCGACGGCGTGATCGTGTCGTGGGCGTGGACGGTGGTCTCCGCGCCGGCGGGTGCGACGGGGACGTTCTCCGCGGCGTCCTCGCCGACGACGAACTTCACGCCGAACCTCGTCGGGGTCTACACGGTGCGGCTCACCGTGACGGACGACGACGGGCTCACGGCGAGCTGCACGACCACGGTGACGGCGACGGGCGAGGGGATCCGGATCGAGATCATCTGGAACACGGACTTCTCCGACGTGGACCTCCACCTCCTTCGGATGGCGAGCGGCGGCGGTTGGCTCGCCTCGCCGCAGGACTGCTACTTCTCGAACCAGACCCCCTCGTGGGACGCAGCAGGGACGGCGGACGATCCGCGCCTCGACATCGACGACGTGGAGGGCTACGGGCCCGAGAACATCAACATCGACGTCCCGGTCACCGGCTCGACCTATCGAGTCGGAATCCACTACTGGGACGACGACGGGGTGGGCGCCTCAGCGGTCACCGTCCGGATCTACTGCGGCGACATCTCCGTGAGCCCCGTGGCCACCTACAACCGGACGCTCAACAACGGCGCAGGGGTCCCCGACGCGAACGACTTCTGGCGGGTCG
>JAYRVK010000710.1:0-4558 GCA_041918555.1 Sandaracinaceae bacterium | reverse complement strand
GGCGTCCTGCGCGTGTCGGCGACGTCCACCCTGCCCTTCGTGCTCGCGCTCGCCTGCAGTCCGGACGCGCCGCCGACGGACGCCGCGCCACCGGTCGACGCACCGGCGACGCGGCGGCGATCCTCGCGAGCGACGAGCCCGCGCGCGGGGTGCGCGGTCCGCGCGTGTCGGCCGCGAGCGCGACGACCCTGTACGGCGCGGTGCGCACGCTCGAGGAAGCGACGCGCGCGAACCGGGAGCCCGTCGAAATCCAAGCCGCGCGCGAGCGCACCGCGAAGGCCGCCGCGACGTTCGCGCGCAAGCTCGGCTTCCGCAACGCGCAGGCCGAGATCGTCCGCCGCGGAGGCGAGGCGCGCGTCGCGATCTACATCTCCTTGGAAACGGCCGAGGCCCTCCCGTCTGCGGGGCTGCAGGCGGTCGCGACGTTCGCGGCCAAGCTCGCGAGGACGCGCCCGGCGCTCGCCGCGCCGTTCCGCGCGGCGGGCTGGAGGCTCACCGGCGCGGGGTAGCGCGAGACGATCGCTCCGGTGGCGAGCGCGTCACCTCGACGAGCACTACCACGGCAGGCCTGCCGTCAGTCGTACACGGCGCACCAGGACTCCGCAGGCGTCGGATCAAGGCACGTGTCCACGCACTGAAAGTCGGAGACGCACTCTCCGGAGTCGATGATCGGTTCACAGCGCCCCCAGTTGGGGGAATCAGGGTCACGCAGGTCGCGGCAGTACAGACCCTCCTCGCAGTCGTACAGAAGGCACGCCTCACCGAGCCGCGCGGGCGGTGAACAGCGCCCGATGAAGTCGTCGAACGTTCCGCTCAGCTCGCAGCGCAGACCTTCCCGACATCGATAGCGGCCCACGGACGCGTTCTTGGGGCGTAGCGGAGTACACACCTCGCCGGTGCCCAGCGTGCCGATGAACACCTCCGAGTAGTTCCATCGGCGGTCCCTCTGCGCGCACGTCACCAGCCCCGACTCGAGATCCGCCAGGTAGGCACGGGCCGCCGCCTCATCCCACTGCAGCGTTCCATCGGGGAGTGCGGGCTCGTCCAGGCGACGTTCACAACTGAATCGCACGTGGTCGGCGTCAGCCTCAAAACCACGCCCGGAGCGGGGACAGCACCGCTGGCTTCCTTCGACGAGCACCGAGAGATGACGCAGGCAGAAGTCCAGGAACACCGGCGTGAGGTCGACGCCCGAGTCGGCCGGGCCGGCGTCGACCCCGGCGTCCACGAGGGACGCGTCACGGCTCTCCCCATCGTTTTGGGCCGCCGTCGAGGTACGAGTCCCCCGCGTCCATCCGCTGATGCGACCGCTCGCACGAGGCGACGATCAGCATGGCGGCGACCCAGGCGAAGCGCGTCTTTCGCGGGGAAATCACGGCTCGCAGGATAGCCGAGCAGGGGAGGAGGCTCCGAGGGCGGGGTGCTAGGCTGAGACCGATGAGCACGACGCGCGCGCCGACGTCGAGCATGAGCGCTCACGACTACCTGACGTGGGAGCGGGCGCAGCCGGGACGGCACCAGTACCTCCGGGGCGAGGTCTTCGCGATGGCCGGCGGTAGCCCGCGCCACAACCTGCTCGGGGCCAACGTCCTCGCGGCGCTCCGCGTCGCGCTGCGCGGCGGGCCCTGTCGCGCCTTCACGTCCGATCAGCGGATCCACGTCCCCGCCACCGGGGACTACGTGTACGCGGACGCGACCGTGATCTGCGGGCCGGTCGTGCTCCACGGCGACTCGAGCGACGTGATCGAGAACCCGCGGGTCGTCGTCGAGGTGCTGTCCAAGAGCACCGAGCCGCACGACCGGGGCGACAAGTGGGAGGACTATCGCGAGATCCCGACGCTCACCGACTACGTGCTCGTCTCGCAGCGCATCGCGCGCATCGAGCACTTCGCGCGCGGCGCGGACGGATCGTGGAGGTACCGCGTCGTGGACGCGGGCGGGCGCGTCGAGCTCACGTCGGGCACGGTCCTCGTCGTCGACGATCTCTACGAGGGCGCGTTCGAGGTCCCGGGCGACGCCTGACGCAGCTCCAGCAGCGTGGGACTCAACGGTAAGGGATCCCACGGTCCGACAAGGCTCGCTCGCATCGCGCGAGCAGGGCTTGCTCCCCCACCGCCTCCAGCCAAGGGCGACAGCGCTGCAGTGCCTTCATCGCGCGAGCTGGATCGCTCGGGGCGAGAGCGATGGCGAGGTACGCGTCGATAGTCCCGAGTAGGCTGGCCGCGCCGGGGCCGAGCGGCAGCCAGCGCGCCCATCGCGCGCGACTCAGCGAAGCGGCCGCCGAACGGTAGTCGCCCTCTTCCACCTGCACCATCCCCAGGACGTACGCACGGAAGGACGACTTGAGCGGGCCCCGCGCCTCGTGAACGCGCGCCAGCACTTCCCGCGCCTCGGCGGCGCGCCGATCCCGTGCGAGCATCATCGCGAGATCCAGGAGACTCGTCGAGTGCGTCGGGCTCACCGCCAGCGCCTCGCGGGCTGCTTCGATGGCCTCCCGGTAGCGCCAAGCGTAGAAGAGTGATCCCGCTCGCCGGCCCCACCAGAGGCGGCTCGCCTCCGCGTCGTCGTCCCGTCGATGCCCGTCCACGACGGCCTCGGCGTCGGAGTCACGACCCAAGGACCAGAGGACGCCGGCGCAGCGGAAGTCCACGTCGAGCTGAGCGAGCGGACTCAGGTGGCTACCTGTCGCGCTCAGCTCGTTGCCGAGCCGCAAGACCTCGTCGTGGCGTCGCCAGGCATATGCATCGAGGAGCCGATCGTAGGGCATGCCGCTCGACCCTCGGCGTCGCAGGGCCAGCCCGCCCACGAGCGCGATCGCCACCGCGACGACGAGCCCCAGGCACGAGAGCATGCCCTGTTGGTAGAGAAGGAAGACGACGACGGTCGTGACCCAGAGCAGACCGACGAGCCATCCTCTCGGGCGCCACGTCGTGTAGCTGGCATCGTCGGCGGACGCCGACTCGCCGGACGATCCGGGATCCTGGATCGCGAGCTCCACGAACCCTCTCTGCCCGAGGAAGACGCGTGCCTCCTCCTCGTCGCGTGCGCCGACGCGGCATGTGGAGACCTCCTTGCCGCGCCGGGCCGTGAACTCGTAGAAGGGCATGTCGCCACCATCCTACCAACCGTCTGCGCTTCGCGATGGCGCGGGCTGGCGCCGCACCCTCGAGACGCGGTACCAACGGAGGCGGTGGCGGGGCCGTCCAGAACCCAGTCGATCGGGCCGTTCCGGCTCGGCAAGGTGATCGGCGCCGGGGGCTTCGGCACCGTGTACCGCGCGACCGGGCCCGACGGAGTCGAGGTCGCGCTCAAGATCCTCGCGCCGCACATCGACAGCCGCGAGACGGTGCAGCGCTTCCAGCGCGAGGGGACGATCCGGATCGATCACCCGAACGTCGTCCAGGTCTTCGACGCGGGCGAGGACCAGGGCGTCTCGTACATCGCGCTCGAGCTGCTGCACGGGAAGCCGTTCTCGGTGCTCCTCGAGGACGCGCCGCTCCCCGTCGAGCTCGTGCTGAGGGTCGGCCGCGCGATCTGTGCCGGGCTCGCCGCGGCGCACGCGCGCGGGATCATCCACCGCGACCTCAAGCCGGGCAACGTGTTTTGCGGTGACGACGGGACCATCAAGCTCCTCGACTTCGGGATCGCGCGGCCGATGAGCCAGGCGGAGCCGTCGCTCACGATGGCGGGCTCGGTGATCGGGACGCCGGGCTACCTCGCGCCCGAGCAGGCCAAGGGCGATCCGACGATCACGACCGCCGCCGATCTGTGGTCGCTCGGGGTGATCCTCTACCAGGCGCTCTCCGGCAAGAACCCTTTCATGCGACAGACGGCGGTCGCCACCATCCTCGCGGTCGTGCTCGAGGAGGTGCCGCCCCTCGAGCGCGAGGGCGGGCTGCCGCGGGGCCTCACCGAGATCGTGATGGGCTGCCTCGCGAAGGACCCCGCCGCGCGCTGGGGGAGCGCCGAGGAGCTCGGGGTCGCGCTCGCGGGGGTCGATCCCAGCTCGAGCCTCGTCGCGCCGGTGCCCGCGGAGCTCGTGGCCTCGATCCCCGAGGACGAGCGGCGCGTGGTCGCGCTGATGCTCGCGAGCGAGGTGCACGATCTGCCGGCGCTGCGCGCGGTCGTCGATGAGCTCGGCGGCGAGGTGGTGCCGCTCCTCGGCGCGGCGATCGCGGTGTTCGGCGGGCACACCTACGAGGGCGACGAGGCGGGCCGCGCGGTGCGGGCCGCGCTCGCGGCGCGCGAGGCCGCGGCGTTCGTCGCGGTGGCCGCGGGCCGCGCGACGGGGAGCGGGGGGACGGTGAGCGGCGAGGCGGTGACCGCCGTCGAGCGCGCGGTCGGCGCGCGCGTCGCCGGCGTGGCCGTCGACGCGATGGCCGCGCGCCAGCTCCGCGGGGACTTCGAGCTCGTGCCGCTCGGCGAGGGCCTCTTCGAGGTGCCGCGCGCGCTCACGCGCCGCGAGACGGGCAACTTCCCGCGCCTGCGCGAGGACCTCCCGCTGCGCGGGCGCGAGGAGGAGCTCGCGCGGCTCGACGCGGCGATCGAGGCCGCGTTC
>JAYRVK010000709.1:0-5506 GCA_041918555.1 Sandaracinaceae bacterium | reverse complement strand
TGCGTTCGACGTGAGCGCGCCATGCACGACGCGTGGCGAGGGCAGAGGATATCGGCGAAGCAGGAGGTGGAAGCGGTCCCAGTGCATGCCCCGCTGCGTTCGTCGCGCGAGCCACCCGTGCCAGATCCGCTCGAGCTCGTACGCGAAGCGCCCGAGCGCTCTCGGGCTCCCGGTGATGCCGTAGTACCCGAAGTGCCCGCGCAGCTTCTGCCCGAGCGCCGGGTTGCCGTCGGGCGCGGTGCGCTCCACACCCAGGCTCGATGCGGATCCTCGTGGTGATGGACCCCGTGTCGACCGTGCAGGTCGACGCGGACACGTCGTTCGCGCTGATGCTCGAGGCGGAGCGCCGCGGGCACCGCGTCGATCACGCTGGCCACCAGGATCTCTGGCTCGACGCGGGCCAGGTGGGCGCCCGCGTGCGGCAGGCGCGGTGCTCACGCGAGACCACGCCGCCGATCGCCCTCGGCGAGCCCGAGGAGGTGCGCCTCGCCGACTTCGACGTGGTGCTCGTGCGCAAGGACCCGCCCTTCGGCGACGACTACCTCTGGCTCACCCAGCTCCTCGAGCACGCGCGCGGCGGCCCGCTGATCGTCAACGACCCGCGCGCGCTCCGCGACGCGAACGAGAAGCTCGCCGCGACGTGGTTCCCCGAGCTGATGCCGCGGACGCTGGTCAGCGGACACAAGGCGCGCATCAAGGAGTTCGTCTCGCGCGTCGGCGGCCGCGCGGTGATCAAGCCCCTCGACGGCAAGGGCGGGGAGGGGATCTTCGGCCTGCGCGCCGACGACCCGAACTTCAACGCGATCTTCGAGGCGGTGACGCGCGAGGGTCGGCGCGTCGCGATGGTGCAAGAGTACTTGTCCGCGGTGAGCCAGGGCGACAAGCGCGTCCTGATGCTCGACGGAGAATTCCTCGGGGCGATCCTGCGCGTCCCCCAGGGCGGCGATCTGCGGAGCAACATCCACGTGGGCGGGCGCGTCGAGGCCGCGGTGCTCACCGACGCGGACCGGCGCATCGTCGAGGCGGTCGGCCCACGGCTGCGCGCCGAGGGCCTCGTGTTCGTGGGGCTCGACGTGATCGGCGGCTTCCTGACGGAGGTCAACGTCACGAGCCCGACCGGGATCCAGCAGGCGTCGCGGCTCTCGGGGCAGAACCTCGAGGCGAAGGTGATCGAGTGGCTGGAGACGAAGCGAGCCTCGACCTCGCGGGCGTGACCGTCGCGATCCTCGGGTGGGCCGGCTCGACGCCGCGCCAGCTCCGCGGCGTCGGGGGCTTCTACCGGCGCGCCGGCGCCGAGGTGATCCCCGCGAGCGCCGACGTGTTCCGCGCGATGGCCCGCCCCGACGGCTGGGCCGAGGAGGGCCAGGCCCTCGCCGCGCGCTTGGTCGCCGCGGACCCGCCACAGCTCATCTTGCACGTCTTCAGCAACGCGGGGTTCTGGACCTACGCGGCGGCACTGCGGGCGCTCCCGCCGGAGCTCCTCGCGCGGATCCGCGCGGTGATCATCGACTCGGCGCCCGGGTTCCCCGACCGGATCGGTCCGTGGTTCTACGCGCGCTACTCGACGATGGCGATGATGCCGATGGTGCTGCGCGCGTTCCGGCGGCCCCCCGCGCTGACCCATCCCCTCTTCACCCCGCCGGTGTGGGCGTTCATGCGGCTCTGGTACCACCTGAGCCCGACCCAGATCGCCGCGGCGGAGCAGAGCCTCGCCGTCGTGCGCGAGACCGGCGGCTGGGACCACCTCGTGCTCTACACCGCCACCGATCGCTTGGTCCCGCACCGGTTCGTCGAGGCGTTCCTCGAGCAGATGCGCGGGGCCGGCCGCCGCGTGGAGCCCCACCGCTGGGAGGACGGCGACCACGTCCGGCAGATGATCGCGCGCCGCACCGAGTACTTCGCGCGGGTGGCTTCTTTCCTGGCCGCCAGGGTCTCCGGGGCGGCGGCTCGATCCGCCGCCAGCTGAGCGCCGGGCCCAGGATCCGCGGGCGGGCCCACGCCTTGCACATCGGAGGGGCCATGCGCCTCGCCCGAGCCCTCCCCGCGATCCTGTTGGCCCTCACGGGCTGCGCTCTCGACGCCGGCGAGTCGCCCGACGGCATCGACGACGTCGGCGTCGTCGCGGGCGGCAAGGCCGACGGCAGCGACTACCTCCCGTGCGAGCTCGACGCGGTCGTGGCGCGCCTCAACGCCGGCGCCACCCTCGACGAGCTCCTCGGCTGGGGCGTCCACGCCCGCGCGGCGCAGGGCCTCGTCGCCCGGCGCGACGGCGCCGACGGAACGTTCGGCACCGCGGACGACCGGCGCTTCGAATCGATCGCCGAGGTGGACGCGGTCTCGTGGGTCGGCCCCGTCGCCCTGCGCGAGCTCGTCGAGGGCGTGCGCGCCGGCGCGTGCGCGAGCGCGAGCGGCGTCGAGGTGATCCTGTCGCCCCGCGCCTACGCGGAGAGCCACCTCGCCCGCATGGTCGAGCTCATCGACGGCAGCGAGCGCTCCATCGACGTCGCGATGTACAGCTACCGCGACGCCGCGGTGATGGACGCGCTCGGGCGCGCGGTCGAGCGCGGCGTGCGCGTGCGGTTCCTCTTCCAGACCGCGACCGACGACCGCCGCGTCGCGACCGGCGGCGCGAGCGGCCAGCTCGAGGACCTCGGCATCGAGGTCCGCTACGTGAACCCGATCATGCACCACAAGTTCGCGATCTTCGACGGCCCGCGCGACGACCTCGCCCACGCGACGACGGGGATCCTCGCGACGGGGAGCGGCAACTGGTCGAACAGCGCGGCGACCCGCTACGACGAGAACACCCTCGTGGTCACCGGGAACGCGGAGCTCAACCTGCGCTTCCAGCGCGAGTTCAACCACCTCTGGGACCACGGCCGCCTCTTCACGTGGAACGAGGCGATCGCGCCGGTCGAGCACGTCGCGATCACGGATGCAGACCTCGTCGACGACCCGACCGTGGACGCCGTGTTCACGAGCGCGAACTTCACGACGAGCCACTCGACCCGCTACGGCCCGACGTTCAGCGTCGAGCGCGGACGCGACGAGATCGCGGACGCGTGGGTCGCGGCGATCATGAGCGCGGAGCGCTCGATCCGGATCGCGAGCGGGCACCTCCGCAGCCGGCCGGTCGTCGAGGCGCTCCTCGCCGCGCGGCAGGCGAACCCCGACCTCGACGTGCGGATCTACCTCGACGGCCAGGAGTACATCTCCGAGTACGCGCACGACCTCCAGGAGACCGAGCTCGAGGCGTGCCTCGCATCGGCGGCCGACGACGAGGCCGCGCGGCAGGACTGCACCGACCGCGGGTTCCTCTTCGCGTACCTCGTGCACCAGGCGGCGATCCCCGTGCGCTTCAAGTACTACGCCTACCGCTGGGACCACTCGTACGCGCCGCAGATGCACCACAAGTACATGGTCGTCGACGAGTCGATCCTCGTGACCGGCAGCTACAACCTCAGCGACAACGCCGAGCACGCGACGATGGAGAACGACGTGATCCTGCGCGGGGAGGCGCACGCCGCGACGATCGCGGCGTACGTCGACAACTTCGACGCGCTGTGGGTCACCGGCGAAGAGGACGGCCTCTATGCCCCGCTCCTCGACCAGATCCAGCACGGGACCGACAGCTTCCCGATCGTGTTCGAGCCGATGGCCCTCGACTGGGACCAGGTGACCGTCCTCAAGGAGGCGATCCGCGTCGCGTGCCCCGAGATCAACTCCGCGGGCTTCCGCGCGAACCCGGCCGCCCACCGGAGCTGCGACCGCTAACGCCGTTGACACCGCGGGCGAACCTTCGTACCTCGTGGCCCGCGAGGTGAACGTGCGTCGAACCGTAGCCCTGACCCTCACCGCCCTGGTCTCCATCGCGGCCTGCGGCCCGGCCGCGCTGCGGCCGACCGAGCCGATCCAGACGCTGAACCTCGGCGCGACCGCGGTGCGGCGCGTCGAGACGCTCACCGATCTCGAGGAGGTGCGCGGGATCGTCCAGCACCAGGGCCACGTCTACGTCGCGACGGACGGAGGCCTGCTCCGCTATCCGGAGAACGACGTCACGCTCCAGATCGTCGACGGCCTGCCCGGGACCGACGTGCGCGGCGTGGTCGCCGACGGAGAGCGCCTGCTCCTCGCGATCGGGACCGAGCTCCACTCGCTCGGCGCCGACGGCGTGCGGCCCGTCGCGGGCGCGCCGCGCCTCGGCGATCTCGTCGACATGGCGCGCACCGCGGACGGAACCCTCTGGCTCTGCGGCCTCGGCGGCGTCGCGCGCCGCGCGCAGGGCGGGAGCTGGGAGATCTTCGGCGAGGAGGCGCGCTGCACCACGCTCGCGCCGACGCCGGAGGGCCAGCTCTGGGTCGGCACCACGCAGGGCCTCTGGTACGTCGAGGGCGACGTGGTGCGCGAGCACCCGATCAGCGGCGGCATGCCCGAGGGCTACGTGCGCGCGGTGGTGCCCGTGCTGCCCGGCCAGGTCATGGCGATCCTCCAGGGCCCGAACGACGCGCAGCTCGCGCACTTCGACGGGACCACCTGGTACGGCTACACGATCCTCGGCCTCGACGATCAGCTCGTCGGCCTCGTGCGGCGCGGGAGCCAGGTCCTCCTCGTCAGCCAGAACCGCGTGCTCGCGATCGCGCCGCGCGGCGAGGGCGTCCCGCTCGTCGCGCTCCACGCCGAGGCGGGCACCGTGCGGAGCTATCGCGCGCGCCTGCAGCCCGCGGGCGATCACGCGCCCGGCCAGCTCCCGGGGCGCGAGATCCTCGAGGAGCCCAAGCGCCTCGCCGAGCGCGAGGAGGGCGCGCCGAGCCCGCGCGCGCCGAGCTTCATCGCGCGCCCGATCGACCTCGATCTGCCCGGCCGCGCGTACGGCGCGTGGGTCGACGGCGAGGACGCGTTCCTCGCGATCGCGAACCACGGCGTGCTCGAGCTCCCGGCCGGCGGCCCGCCGCGCCCGCTCGTCACGCGCACGCTCGTCCCGGAAGGCGACTTGCACGTCGCGACGGACCGGAGCGGCACGGTGTGGACGATCTCGCGGCAGGGCCACCTCGCGCGCCTCGTCAACGACCGCCTGCGCCGCGCGAGCGTCCCCGCGGGCAACCTCCCGCAGACGGTCGCGACGGGCCCGCAGGGCGCGTACCTGATCACGCGCGTCGAGGGCCAGCCGAACACCGTGCGCGTCTTCCAGAGCGCGAGCGACGGCTGGTCGCAGCTCGCGGAGCGCACCCTCGAGCTCGCCACGCCGCTCGTGCGGATCCCGTTCGCGGGCGTCGCGAACGACGGCAAGATCTGGCTCGCGCTCGAGGTCGTGCGCGAGGACCAGACGGGCAACCGCCTGCGCGGCGCGGCGGTGATCGACCCGTCGAGCCCGGCGGTCGTCTACCACCACCGCGGCGCGGACCGCGCAGCGGGCGGCCTCGAGCTCCCCGACGAGATCAGCGCGATCGACTTCGACACCGAGAACTCGTGGTTCTCCTCGCTCTCGGGCCTGGTCCGGGTGGGCGGC
>JAYRVK010000708.1:0-7207 GCA_041918555.1 Sandaracinaceae bacterium | reverse complement strand
CGTGCTCGTGATCTTCGATCGGTCGGGCTCGATGCACGACCTCTGGGGTCCCGAGGACGATGCGCGCCCGCGCTGGGAGGTCGCGAGCGCGGCCGTCAGCCTCGCGCTCGAGCCGCTCGCGTCGCGCCTCCAGGCGGGCGCGATCCTGTTCCCGACGGGCGCGGAGCGCGAGCCCGGCGCGTGCGCCGAGGTCGCGCCGATCGAGGCGCAGCTCCCCTTCCGCGACGGAGCGGCGTTCCTCGACGCATGGCGCGCGCGCTGGGCGAGCCCCGAGGTCGGCGGCTCGACGCCGCTCGACCGCGCGTTCGCGCGCGCGGACGAGGCGCTCCCCGCCGACGACGAGGTGACCGCGGTCGTGCTGCTCACCGACGGGATGCCGACCTGCGTCGAGGCGCCCGAGGCCTGGGACCGCGCGGCGGAGTGGTCCGCGCGCGGCGTGCGCACGTGGGTCGTCGGGCTCCCCGGCGCGCACGGCGAGGCGATCCTCGACCGCGTCGCGGCCGCGGGCGGGACGGGCCGCGCGCTCTCGGTCGACGACCCCGCCGCGCTCACCCGCGAGCTGTCGGCGATCGTGGGCGAGGCGGTCGAGCAGGCGTGCCCCTGACCGTCAACCAGCCGCGCGCGAGGTAGTCCTCGTAGGCCTCCCGCGCGCCCGCCTCGAAGTCGCGCGTCGGGCGCCACCCGAGCGCCGCGAACGCCGGCCGCGGATCGCCGCTCTGGTGCGGCCGCAGCACGTCGCGCGTCTTGTCGGTCCCGAACATCACCGGCCGATCGCGCAGCCGGCCCCAGAGGTCGGCGCCGCGCGCCGCGACGCGCAGCCCGAGCGGCGGGATCGCGACCACGCGCACACGGCGGCCGACCGCGCGGCCCACCAGCTCGGCCATCTCGCGCCGCCCGTAGACCCGCTCCTCGGCCACGAAGTGCGTGCCCCGCGCGTCCGTCTCGAGCGCGCACGCGATCGCCTCCGCGCAGTCGGCGCCGTGCAGCATCGACAAGGTACCTTGCGGATGTACGGTCGGCACCAGCCCGCGCCGCGCCGCGCGGAAGAGCGGCACCATCCGGTGCTCGCCCGGGCCGTAGAGGGCCGGCGGTCGGAGCACCACGACGCTCGGCCCGTCGGTCCGCCCGAGCGCGAGCTGCTCCGCGCGGAGCTTGCTCTTGCCGTAGTGCGAGATCGGCTCGCGGGCCGCCAGCGAGGACACGAGCACGAAGCGCGAGACGCCCGCCGCGCGCGCCGCGTCGAGGAGCGCCTCGGTCGAGCCGGCGTTGTTCCGGTACAGCTCCTCGACGCTCTTGACGATCCCGCCGCCGGCCGCGTGGACGACCGCGTCGACGCCCTCGAGCGCGCGCGCCAGCGAGCCCGCGTCCTCGAAGCTCCCGCGCGCGACCGCCGCGCCGAGCGCCTCGATCGACTCCGTCCGACTCGCGGACCGCGCGAGGGCCCGCACCGCGTGGCCGCGAGCCACCAGCGCGCGCACGACGTGCTCGCCGAGGAAGCCCGTCGCGCCGGTGACGAGGACTCGCGTCACGCCGCCTCGATCTTCAGGGGGCGCAGCACGTGCTCCCAGATGAACGCGTGGATCGGCGCGAGGTCCGCCCCGAGCATCACGCGCTGGATGATCAGCCCGTCGTTGAAGCTGCGGACCACCGCGATCAGCGCGTCGGTGTCGTGCGGCCTCACGGTGCCGCGCGCGATCCCGTCGCGCAGGCGCTGCCCCATCACCTGCCGGCGCGCTTCGAAGGCCATGTTGCCGACGTGGAGGATCTGGTCGGCGCGCTCGGTCCCCGCCGTGGCGAGGAGCTGCGTCAGGAAGAGCACCCGCGCCTCCTTGCCGTGATGGAACTCGTGCGTCGCGACGATCTGGGCGAACAGCTGGTCGATCGGGTGCGCGTGCTGCTCCTGGCGCTGGATGACGAAGATCGCCTGCTCCGCGAGGAGGTCCTCGAGGGCGTACTCGACGATCGCGGCCTTGGTCGGGAAGTGATAGAGGAGCGTCGGCCGCTTCACCCCGAGCGCGGATGCCAGCTGCGTCATCGACGCCCCGAGCCCGAGCTCCTCGAGCGCCTCCACCGCGCGGCGGGCCAGATCCCGCCGCTTCCTGCGATCGACCGGTCGCGCCATCTCGACGACGCGGAGATACCATTTCCTGACGTACCGTCAAGGAACGGGCGGGCCCAGATGGATCGCGCGCGAGCTCGCCGAGCCCTACCGCCTCCTTGGCCTCGTCGCCGATCGGTCCCGCCGCGCCGCCCTCGATCAGCCCCCGGCGCCGCCCACGGCGCGACATCGCGAGCGGAGGCGCACCCCGTCGCTTCGCTCGGTTCGTCCAGCGCGCGTGCGCGCGCCAGGCGCCGGATCGCAGCGAAGTTAACACGCACACTTCGGGTCACGCGAAGACGGATCGCGTGTCATGCTCCGCCGCATGGGAATCCGGGGGACGAGCGCGAAGGCCAAGCCGGCCAAGAAGAAGGCGAGGGGAGCACCGCCTGCCGCGGGGGCGAGCAAGCCGGGGAACGGCGCGTCGAGCTCCGCCGCCGTCGACGCCGCGCGGGCCCACCTCGCCCCCGTGAGCGCGCGCCCGAGCCGCACCCAGCGCAGCGCCGACAAGGCGCGCCTGAGCGAGATCGACGAGACCTGCAACGCGTGGGCGGACGTCGTCGCCGAGCGCATGGCCGCCGATCAGACCTTCGCGGACCTCGTCGAGCAGTACCACATGCAGCCGCCGCGCGATCTGCGCGGGCTGATCCTGTGGGACGCGCTCCAGGCCGCGGAGGCCCACGTGGCGATGATCACCGAGACCCTCGCGCAGCACCTCGAGGGGCGGCGCGGCGATCCGGTGGCCATCCTCGCGGAGCTGCGCACGCGGCAGCGCCGCATCGCGGCGGTCTACGCGGTGAACGCGTTCCTCGCGGTGCTGAACCAGATGAGCCAGGAGAAGCCGAAGTGGCTCTCGATGGACTTCCTGGATCCGCGCTTCGCGGTGCTCGCCCTCGCGCACCAGACCCTGGGCTACGCGATCGAGGCCGCGCGCGTCACCGCGCCCCCCGACCTCACCGAGCAGATCATCGAGGCGACACAGGATCCTGCGGTCTGGGTGTGGCGCCGGATGCCCGAGCCGGGGACGGACACGCTCGCGGCGTGCGCGGCGACCGCCGCGTTCTTCCGCTCGCTCGACTCGAGCGTGATGACGAGCACCGACGAGGTCGCCGAGCTCTACGCGGCGCACGGCCGCGCGCTCTCAGGGCAGTAGCGGGATCCCGATCGAGTCGGCCGCCGCGCGCATGTCGGACACGAGGCTGCCCTCCGCGAGCGGATCCGCCTCGGCGTTCAGCAGCGCGAAGAGCCGGCCGTAGGGCGTCTCGAGGTGCGCCGGGTCCGGCGCGTCGGGGTTCCAGCCGTCGGGGACGGGCGGGATCGAGCCGCCCTCGATCGCGTCGTAGGCCGCGCCGATCCGGGCGAAGCCGCCCGCGATGCGCGCGTCGCGGTCCGGCCCGCCGTCGAGCGAGCGCACCCACGGCTGGAAGTCCTCGTACACCGCGAGGCCGCCCTCGCGGTTGGCGCGCATGTCGCCGAGGGTGAGGCGCGAGTAGCGCGACTCGTCCTCGCCCGTCGCGGCGAGGCGCACCTTCTCGAGCTGCTCGGCCATCGAGCCGATGACCCCGCGAAACGCCGCCGCGGGATCGAGCGCGAGCGGCGCGAACTGGTCGCGCATGGTGGTCACGTCGTCGATCAGTCGCTGCGCGAGCTCGTCTCGGAACGCGCGGGCCTCTTCCTCCGTCGCAGGACGGCGCGCCTCGACGTAGCCCGGGAGCGCCGACTCGAACGCCACGACCTCGGGCGGGTGCTCGCCGGCCCAGAGGATCCGCTCGATCGAGTGCATCCCGGTCGCGCCGGTGCGATCGAACAGGTTCGTGTCCGGCGTCCCCTCGATGAAGCCGTCGTACCGCTCGTCGATCGCCACGTCGATGTGGGGGAAGAGCACCGCGATCGCGCCCTCGACGTGCTCGTAGGCCACGCGCGCGCGGAGCCACGCCGCGCGCATCGCGTCGATCGCCGCGCCGTCGCCGGGCCCCCAGCCGTCGGCGTCGGGCGCGGGCGCCGCGGCCTGGAGGTCCAGCGCGGCTCGGTGGAGCGCGTCGAGCTCGACGTCGATGTAGGCCTTCACGGCGAGCGTCGCGTCGGTCTCGTGGTCCGGCGCGCACGAGCAGAGGAGGAGGAGGGCGGCCGCGAGCGTGGTGCGGGGCATGGCGGTGATCACAGCCCGTTGATGAATTGCAAGATTAGTTGACGCTCGTGCGTGGGGAGCGCCTCGAACGCCTCGACCGAGGCGCGCGCCTCCGAGCCCTCGCCGCCGTGCATCACGATCGCGTCCTCGACGCCGAGCGCGCGTCCGTCGTGCAGGAACGCGCGCTGGTGCCGCAGCCCGATCAGCGGCGCGGTGCGCCACTCGCGCGGGCTCGCGTCGAGGTCGCCCGTCGCGTCGGCCAGCGCGGGGCCCATGTCGTGGAGCAAGAGGTCCGTGTAGACGGGCGCGTCGACGTCGGCGAGCTCCGGGATCGGGTAGTCCGCGCGCGTGCGCAGCGACGGCACGTGACAGATCGCGCAGCCGAGCGCGTCGAAGAGGGCCTCGGCGCCCTCGGGCGGCGCGGCCCGCGGCGGGATCGCGAGCAGGCGCACGTAGTCCGCCGCGAGGTTCACCGTCTCGAGCGCGACGTCGACGCCCGGCCGCGCGTCGTCGAGCACGCCCTCGGGGTTGGCGAGCTCGACGGGACGGAGCGGGCTCGTGATGCCCATGTCGCCCTGGTACGCGTCGGCCGCGAACTCGTCCACCGTCGCGATCCGCGCCTTGAGCCCGAAGCGCCCGATCAGGCCGTCGCGCCCGGGCCCGAACGCGTGGAACCCGCCCGGCTCCGCGTTCGCCTCCGACTGCCACGGCACGCGGTGGATCCGCCCCGCCACGCCGTCCTCGACGCGCGCCTGCTCGGCCTCGACGCGCTCGATCTCGGCGTCGGCGATCGCCTCGAGGTAGCCGCGCCCGAACACCGCGGGCGGGAGCCGGCTCGCGACCCACGTGGGCACGTCGGACGGCGGCACGATCGGCACCGTCGCGCCCGCCGCGAGGAGCGGCCGCACGACGTGGCCGTGCGCGAGCGCGGACTGATCGGGGAGCGGGGCGCCGGCCGCGTCGACGAGCACCATGCGCCGTACGACGCCCGGGCCGCGCGCGTCGTCCTCGTGGCACGACACGCACGCGTGCCGGATGTAGAGCGGCCCGAGGCCCTGGCTGTCGCGAAAGGGCGCCTCGAACACCGCGTCGCCTGCATCGAAGCGGAGGAGCCAGGCCTCGTCGAGCCCCGCGAGCGGCGCGTCGCTCGGGTCCTCGCCGACGACGGTGATCCCGTCGAGCGGATCGCACGCGGCGAGGGCGACGGCCAGCGGCAGCAGGGCTCGGCGCATCGCGCTCACTCCACCCCGCGCTCGCGCAGGCGCTCGAGCGCGCGCAGCGCGGGGCCGTAGTTGCGCTCGACGGCGAGGGCCGCGCGGTACGCGTCGGCGGCCGTCTCGAAGCGACCGGCGCGCATGTAGAGGTCGCCCTGGAGCGAGCGCGGCCGCGGGTCGTCGGGATCCCACTCCGCGGCGCGCTGCGCCCACTCGATCGCCTCGTCGTAGCGCTGCTGGCGGAAGAGCGCGACCGAGAGGCGGTACGCGGCCGAGGGGTGGTGCGGCGCGATCGCCAGCGCCTGCCGCGCGTGCATCTCCGACTCGGCGAAGGCGAAGCGACGCGCGGCCTCGGCGGAGCGCTCCACGAGATCGTCGGCCGTCGCGTCCGGCGGCGGGAGGCGGATCTCGCCGGGCTCGATCGCGTGCTCGACGCCCGCCTCCTCGGCCTCCGGCGCGGGCTCCTGCGGCGCGACCTCCGGGGCCGGCTCGGGCGCCGGCGCGGGGACCCGCTCGGGCGCGGGCGCGGGCCGCGCCACCGGACGGGGCGTCGGGGCGGGGACCGCCGGGGTCACGGTCGGACGCGGCGCCTCGACCGAGAGCTGCCAGGCCGCGTACGCGGCCGCCGCGACCGCGAGCGCGATCCCCGCGGCGAACCACCACGTGTTCGCGGCCGACCCCGTCGGCGGGCTCGGGACGGGCGGCGGCGGGCTCACCAGCGGCTCGGGCAGCGGCGCGATGGGCGCGGGCCCGGGCGGCGGGCGCGACGAGATCCGGGCCGGCGGCGGGTCGGAGCGCGGCCTCGGAGGGGGGGGCTCGGAGCGCGGCGTCGCAGGCGGCGGGGACGACGAGCGCGTCCGCGCCGGGGACGCGGCCTGCGAGACCATCGCGGCGCTCCGCAGCTCGGCCTGCAGCTCCGCCATCGCGTCCGCGGTGTAGTTGCGCGTCGGCATCTCGAAGTCGTCGTCGGCGAGGTCGTCGATCGGCGCGGCGGGCGGCTGCGCCGGCGGCGGCCGGGTGGTGGCGGACCGCGGCGGGGACGGGGGCGCCGCGTCGCTGCCCCGCGGCAGGCGGTCGGGGGTGTGGAGCACGACCTCGTCGGCGACGAGGCCCCTCGGCCGAGCGGTGGCGGGCGCGCGGCGCATCCCCTCGGCCGGGGTCCCCCCGTACTGACCGATGACGCTGGTCTTGCGCACGCCGCGCCCACCCTCGAGCTGCGCGACGCCGTCGGGCGGACCGGCGAGGATGCGCCCGAACGGGAGCGCGAGGAGCGCGTCGACCGCGCTGCGTCCCTCGATCATCGCCATCCGGCTGTCGGAGGGGCGGAACGCCGCGCCCTTCACGCGGCCGCGCGAGAGGTCGACCCGACCCCGCCCCGCGGCGGCGAACACCCGCAGCGTGACGTCGTGGGGGACCCGGCCGAGCACCTTCAGCCACCGCGCCGCGCCCAGCGTCTCGAGCCGCTCGGCCACGGCCTCCTCGCGCGCGAGCCGCGCCGCGAGCCCGAGCTCGACGCCGCACAGCTCCGCGATCGGCTCGAGGAGCAGGGCGGGCGGTGCGTCGAGGGCGCGGTCCGACACCACGAGCAGCGCGGCGTCGACGAGCCGCGGCTCGGTCCAGAGCGGCTCGCAGGCCTCGCTCGCGAGGCCGGGCGCGCTCAGCACCACGAGGGTCGGGTCGAGCGCCTTCGCGCCCGCGATCGCGGCGCGATCGAGCGGGAGCGCGCGCGCCTGCCCGCCGGCCGCCTCGATCCGCGCCGCGAGCGTG
>JAYRVK010000707.1:0-8962 GCA_041918555.1 Sandaracinaceae bacterium | reverse complement strand
TCCACGTCTCGGGGTCGGTGATCTCGAGCACGCTCCGCGACGCGCCTGCGGAAGTCGCCTTGCGGATCGCCCACGCGATCGTGCGGCGCTCGACCGCGACGTCGAGGGTCATGGGTCCCGGCGCCTGGCCCCCGATCGGGTGCTCGCTCCGGAACCGATGCCGGGTCCACACGAGATCGTCGGCGCGCCCCGTCGACGAGATCCAGAGGCGGCCGAGATCGCCGCGCCCCTCGCCCGCCACCCACTCGACGCGGCGGCGCCGCTCGTCCTCGACCTCCTCGGGGCGCTCGTCGGCGGGGGCGTCGAGCGTCTCGTCGAGCCACGCGAGCGCGGCGCCCGTGGCCCAGTCGTCGGGCGCGACCTCGCTCCACGCGGTGTCGTGGATCCGGTGCAGGCGGCGCGCGACGGGACCGACGAGCCGCTCGAGCACCTGGCGCGCGAGGCGCAGGAGATCCGCGAGCGCGCCCTCGCCGACGAACCGCGCGAACCCGCTCGAGCCAGGGGTGCGATCGAAGAACGCGATCACGCGCGCCTCGCCGACCCGCGCGATGCCGACGCCGACGAGCTCGTCCGCGCTCCGCAGCGCGCAAGGCAAGATCATCCGCAGCGCCGCGGCGAGCGGGATCGCGGCGGCCTCCTCGAGCGCGGGGATCTCCATCACGCACGCCTCGGTGCTGTACTCGGTGGCGACCGGCGCGGGGTAGCGCCGCTCCTCGACGAGCTTCGGGCCCGGCGCGTAGCGCCGCACCGCGTGCACGACCTCGCGCACACGCGCGTCGCCGACCGCGACGCGGACCGGCGCCCCGCCGAGGTCGCGCGCCTCGAACGCGTCCGGGCGCGCGAGCTCGATCTCGAGCGTCGTCGAGGGCGTGGTCCGGTGCGGCTCGGTGACCTGCTCGCACTCGATCGCCTCCCCGAGGCCGACGACGACGTAGCGCCCGCGCGGGTGCTCGAAGATCGTCCCCGGCGGGAGGAGCGCCGGCGCGAGCACGCGATCCACTTCGCGCAGCGTCTCGCCGGTCCCGCGGTCGAGCACGCGCGCGCGATCCGCCGACTCGCTCACGCAGTCCGCGCGGATCGGCTCGCCGAGCGCGCGCTCGCCGGCCGCGCGCACGAGGCGCTTGCTCACCGCGTCGTCGGCGATCGGATCGAAGTGCCACACCTCGCGGTAGCGCACGCGGCGGCTCGCCCCGAGCCGCTCGAGGATCCCGTCGGCGAGCTCCGCGCCGAAGCGCTCGCGCAGCGCCGCCACGTCCTGCTCCGAGCCGAGCGCGCGATCGAAGTGGCGCTGCCGCACGACGTCGGGCTCGGCGAGCGGCACCGCGCGGGGGAGGGCGTCGATCCGCGAGCGCTCGGACGCGTCGGAGGCCTCCTCGTGCAGCACCATCTCCTCGTCGGCGGGCGGCGCGAGGACCAGCACCACCGAGTCGCGCCCGGTCCGCGCGCCCGCGTGCGCGAGCCGCTCCGCCTCGCGGTGCACGTCCGGGTAGGTGCCCTCGATCAGCACGACCTCGGCGTCGAGCGGGTCCGGCCGGTGGTGGCGGCGCAGGTGCCCGAGCTCGGTCTCCGCGCGCCGCAGGTGCCGCTCTCGATCGCCCGCGCGGCGCAGGTGCCAGGGGACCTCCGCCGCCTCGCAGGCCTCCGCGATCGTCGCGAGCGGGATCGCCTCGCCGTGCGCGTCGGCGAGATCGCGCCGGCGCAGGAGCGCGCGCGCGAGCCGGGGCGCGCCGTCGCGATCGAAGACCCGCATCGGCGCGGCGAGCACGTGCCGCGCCCACGCCGCCATGCCCGACGCGCTCGGCCCGAGCGTGGCGAGGAGCACCGGCGGGTAGGGCGCGTCGTGCAGCGTGTCGAGGGCGGTCCAGATGCGGCGCATGACCATGTGGAGGTGCATCTCCGCGACGCCCGTGAAGCGGTCCACGTCGTCGGCGATCACGAGGCCGAGCGAGGCGAAGAAGGGCTCGGTCCGCTCGAGGCCGAGCACGTCCGACTCGAGGGCCTCGAGCCCCGCGACGACGACCGAGGGGACGCGCCCCGCGAGCACGGCCTCGGCGAGGTCGTCGCCCGCGACGACGACCGAGAGGTTCCAGCGCGCGCTCGAGCGCGTGAGCGCCTCCCGCAGCCGGATCGCCCACGCCTTCGCGGCGGCCTGGTCGCGCACGAGCACCAGGGTGGTCGCGCCGCGATCGAGGTGGACGTAGAGCGCGGCGAGGCAGCTCAGGGTGGAGCGGCCCGCGCCCTCGGGGGCGATCACCAGCGCGTGCGGGGTCGACAAGTCGGCTTGCTGGATCGGGGAGGGCCCCGCCTGCTCCTCGAGCACGGGCGCCGCGCCGACGCCCGTCGGCGAGCTCATCGTCCACACCGCGCGGAGGTGATCGAGCACCTCGCGCTGGTGCGACCAGCACTCGGTCGCGCCGGTCAGCGACTCGAACGCCTCGGCGACGAGCGGGCTCTCTCCGTCGCGGAAGCCCTCGAGCTCGGCCTCGGTCGCGGGGTGCTGCTCGAGCGCCTCGAGGAAGGCGCCCGGCGACTTGGTCTGCAATGCATCACCGAGGCGTCGCAGCGGATCGGGCGGTGGTCCCGGCAGCGCTTCTTCCTCGTCCTCGTCCTTCTTCTTCTGCGCCTCGGGCGGCGAGCCCTCGAGCACGAGGTGGATGGTGAGCGCGAAGAGCACGTAGCAGCCGAGCACCCACGCGCCCGGCGGCGGGGCGCCCTCGATCGGCGCGCCGACCAGCGCCGTCGTCCCGCTCGGCGCCGCGGCGCCGCACGCGAGCGCCTCCTCGGTCCCCACGCGCCGCGACTCGTTCGCGAGCAGCAGGCCGCACAGGATCAGCGCGGGCCACGCGATCCACACGAGCCGCTTCACCCAGCCGCGGAAGCGCTGATCCGCGCGGCGCGCGGTGCTCGCGCCGGTCCAGCGGTAGTACCAGGGGAGCTGCGCGCTCGGCGTCGTCCAGCGGATCGGGGTGTCGCGGTGGATCCAGAGCAGGATCGCGCGCACGAGGATCACCATGCCGGCCCACAGCGCGAGGTGCACCGCGAGCCCCGCCGCGGGGTGCTCGGCGAGGGGCAGCACCGGCCAGGCCCACGCGCCGAGGAGCTTCCACTCGAAGAAGCCGAGGCGATCCCAGTCGGCCGCGGCCACGCGCGCGGGCCGATCGACGGTGGCCATCAGCAGCGGATCGACGAGGACGCTCGCCGCGTAGACGAGGACGGCGATCAGCGCCGCGGCGAGCCAGCCGGTGGCGAGGCTCCCCGCGTCCACCTTCATGAGCTTGCTCAGCCAGCGGACGACGCCGCTCCCGAGCACGCCACCGAACGCGATCCCCGAGATGACCGCGATCATCAGGGTGGCGCCGTAGTGCTCCGCGGCCGCGGCGAGCGGGCAGAGGATCGCGTCGAGCCACCCCATCGGTGGGCCGCAGGATACCTTGCGGAGCCCTCTGGCGTATCCTCGTGGAGCCGTGCATGCGTGGGAACGAGGCCGGATCGTCGCGGGGGACTACCGGGTGATCGAGCGGCTCGCCGAGGGCGGGATGGGCGCGGTCTACGTGGTCGAGCAGGTGAGCACCGGCCGCCGCCGCGCGCTGAAGGTCATGCGCGAGGACCTCGCGCTCGACGCGAAGAGCCGCGAGCGCTTCGTGCAAGAGGCGCGGGTCGGCTCGCGGATCGCGAGCGCGCACGTGGTCGAGGTGCTCGACGCGGGCATCGACGAGACCGCGGGCGCACCGTGGCTCGTGATGGAGCTGCTCGAGGGCGAGAGCCTCCACGATCGCGTGCGGCTCCGTGGGCCCGTCGCCGCGCCCGAGGCGCTCGCGATCTTCGGGCAGCTCGGCCACGCGCTCGAGCACGCGCACGCCGAGGGGATCGTGCACCGCGACCTCAAGCCCGAGAACGTGTTCCTCGCGCGGAGCCGGCGCAGCGACGGCGCGCTCACCGTGAAGGTCCTCGACTTCGGGATCGCGAAGTTCGTGAGCGAGGCGAGCCGCCACGCGACCACGCAGGCGATCGGCACGCCGTTCTGGATGGCGCCCGAGCAGTCCGATCCGAGCGGCCGCCTCGGGCCCTGGACGGACGTGTGGGCCCTCGGGCTCCTCGCGTTCTATGCGCTCGCGGGGAAGGCGTACTGGCACGCGGCCAACGCCGAGCACGCGTCGATGCAGCAGGCGCTGCGCGAGCTGCTGCTCGATCCCATCGAGCCTGCGACGGTGCGCGCGGCGCGCCTCGGGGCCGCGCCGCTCCCGCCCGCGTTCGATGCGTGGTTCGCGCGCTGCGTGGACCGGGAGCCGCATGCGCGGATCGCGACGGTCCCCGAGGCGCTCGCGGGCCTGCGCGCCGCGCTGGCGCACGCGCCCGTCGCGCACGCCGCGACCGAGCCGATCGTGTGGGACACGGCGCCGCGGCCCGTCGCGGCGTCCGTCGAGGCCGCGCCCGCGCGATCGACCACCACGGGCTGGCTCGTCGGCGGCGCGCTCGGGCTCCTCGCGCTGCTCTCGGTGCTCGGGCTCGGGGTCGCGGGCGCGGTCGTGCTCGCGGGCGGCGGCGAGCGCGATCCCTCATCCGCGGCGGCCGAGCCCTCCGCGCGCGTCGTCATCGAGCCGGAGCCCGCGCCGCCGGCGCCCGAGCCGCTCGTGGTCGCGCCGCCCGTGCCGGTGCCGGTGCTCGAGCCCGCGCCGGTCGTCGAGACGGCGGGCGACGCACGCCGCCGCTCCTGGCTCGAGCGCCCGTTCCGGTGCCGCGCCATCTCGTCGACGCGCCTGCGCACGTGTCGCTTCCGCGTGCTGGAGAGCGGCGCGGTCCAGTTCCGCGACGCGCTCCCGGACGTGCAGTGCGACGACGTGCGCTTCGACGCGGAGGGCAACCCCTCCGCGCTGAACGCGTGCCGCTCGCTCACCGGCAAGCGCATCCCGCGCGACAACCCGCTCCGCGAGACCACGAGCACGGGGGCGCGCACGTGGTCCGGGAGTCACTCGGGCTGGTACTGGGACGACGGCGAGCCCTTCTGCTGCCCCGGGATCTGGCTCGTCGAGCCGCGCGAGTAGGCGCTCAGATGCAGGCGCCCGGCGTGCACGACGTGACCGTGTCGCACGTCACGGTCGGCGCGCCGTCGCTCGGGACGTGCAGCACCGCGCCGCGCGAGACGATCGGATCGCAGTCCGACTCGAGGTACGTCGCGTGGACGTCGAAGCCGCCGGGCACCGTGGCCACTCGATGCACCTGGTAGCCCACGTACGACGGTGCGGCCGCGGGCCGGCTCGCGAACACGAGCAGCGCGGCCTCGGCCGGCGCGTCGATCGAGCCGAGCACGTCGAGCATGCCCTCGACGGTGCTGAGCGCCAGGACGTCGTCGCCGCGCGTGACCACGAGGGTTGCGGGGCACATCGCGGGGAGCCCGCACGCGTTGCCGAACCCCTCGACCTCGGGCAGCGCGTCGATCGAGCCGCTGCACGCGGCGCCGTCCGTCGCGCCTCCGCACGCCGTGCCGTAGGTCGAGACCGGCCGGCCGTCGACGTAGAGCGCGACGTAGTCGACGCCCGCCGCGGGGTGGATCTCCGAGATCGCGAGCGTGGCCAGCGAGTCGATCGCGAGCGCGTCCGGGTGGTCGAACGCGCACGCCGCGCCGAGCGGACACTCGGAGCCTCCGTCGACGAGGGTGGGGCCGGCGTCGTGGCCGCCACTCTGTGGCACGTCACATCCGAGGAAGAGGACGAGGCACAAGGACAAGGAGAGATTCTGGTTCGTGTGGTGGGTCATGTCGGCGTTGCACGATGGCAAGCCTCGTTCCACCCCTGGAAACGCCGCGGCGTCGCCGTCGTGGCTCAGGCTGACCCAGCGCCGGCCCCGGCGAGCTCGCGGACCACGATCCGTTCGTCCGGCAGCGCTCGGAAGTCGGGCCGCGCGCCGGCGCGCGCTCGATAGCCGACCTCCGCGTCGGGCGGGACACGCTCGATCGTCGCGGTGAGCCGGACCGCGTCGCCCTGGCGGAGGAACGCCTCGCGGTAGGCGAGCGCGCGATCGCCGCGGTAGTCCCGCACCGTGCGCATCAGCGCGGGCGGGACCTCTGAGAGGAAGTCGCCGTCGCTCGGATCTTCGACGAGCGTGAGGATCGCCGTCTCGAGCGGGACCTCGACGGACTGGCCCTCGAACGCGAGCCAGAGCGGCGCCGACTCGTAGAGGCCGCGCGCGAGCGTGAGGTAGGCGCGCTCGGATCCCCCGCCACGGCCCGCGTGGGTCGTGTGCTCCTCGAGGAGCGTCCAGCGGACGAGCGCGGCCTCGATCGCGCTGACCGGGCTCGCGATCACGTCGGGCGAAGCGACGCGGCACACGAGCTCGACCCGGGTCGGCCCGTCCACGCGCGACAGGTCGCGTGCGCGGCGGCGGAAGACCCGATCGAGGAGCCCCATCGCGCCTCAGAACTGGACGGTGGTCTGGAGGAAGAACGTGCGCCCGACCTGCGGGACGAACGGCACCGAGACGTCCTCGCCGCCGGGGTAGCCGTACTGCCAGTCGAAGAGGTTGCGCACGCCGATGCCGTAGCTGACGCCGATCTCGCTGACCTCGCCCGACAGGATCAGGTCCGTGATCACCGGGACCTCCCCCTCGACGAGCTCGATCGTATCGTCGGCGAGGAGCCGCGCGCCGAGCCGCGGGCTCTCGATCCGCAGGCGCAGCGCGATCGTGAGGAGCTCGGGCACGAGCGGCGCCGCGCCGCGGAAGCTCGCGAGGTGCTCCGGCGAGTTCGTGAGGCGCGCCTCGGGCGCGTCGCTGCCGAGGTCGCCGATGCGCGTGCGCTGGTAGCTGTACGTCACCGCGACCATCCAGCCCTGCCGCCACTCGCGCCGGACCTCCGCCTCGGCGCCGATCGTCTGCGCCACGTCCGGCGAGTTCGCGTAGCGGAACTGGTCCGGGCTCTCCGGGACGATCTCCGTCGTCATCGGGTTCTCGATGTAGTTGTAGAACACGCTGACGATCGCGCTCAGCTCGTCCTCGATCCGCTGCGTGAACTCGAGCTCGCCCGTCCAGATGCGCTCGGGCTGGAGCGAGTCGGGCGGCACCTGCGTGACGCCGCCGTCGTTGTAGCGGAGCTCGTACACGCTCGGCGCGCGGAACGCGCTGCCGCCGATGAGCTTGAACGTGCCGGTGTCCCACGGGCGCGCGATCACCGCCGCGCGCGGGCTGAACGCGCCGTCGGCGAAGGTCGAGACGAAGTCGTACCGGCCGCCGAGGTGGACGCTCAGCTCCTGGATCGGGTCGACCTGCGCCACCGCGTAGCCGCCGAACACGAAGAAGCGCGGCGTCTCGTCGAGGTAGCGCCCGTCCACGTCGCTCTCGCTCGTGAGATCGGCGACGAGCGAGCCGCGCGCCTCCGCGCCCGCGGTGACGCGGAGCCACTCGACCGGCCGCAGCAACAGGCGCGCCTCGCCGCCCGTCCAGTAGCCGAGCCAGCGGTCGCGGATCACCCCGGTCTCGGGGTCCGGCGCGCCCTCCGGGTCGTACGGGAAGTCCCCCTCGTACTCGTAGTAGTCGAGGAACACGCGCGCGGACAGCGCGACCTCGGGGCTGAAGCGCGGGTCCCAGCGGAGCTCGACGAAGCCGCGGCTGTCGGTGTTGTGCGCGCGCGGGTCGCCGAGGAGCGTGTCGAACGCGCCCGTGGGCGTCTGCTTGCGGCGCCGGTGGTAGCTGCCCTCGAGCGTGAAGTCGCCGGCCCACGCGCGGAACATCCCGCCGGCCGCGTAGAACCCGTCGGCGTCGCGCACGAGGCCGTCGGCCGCGTCGCTGAGCTCGGGGAGGTAGAGGTCGTCGCCCTGCGAGAGCACGCCGCTCGCGCTGGCCCAGAAGCCGACGTCGCGCTCGAAGCGGTGGCCCGCGCCCACGCGGAGCCGCCCGCCGCGGAAGCCGTCGGTGGCGATCGACGCGTGCGGCCGCAGGATGCTGTCGCGGTCGCGCGTCACGAGGTTGATCACGCCGAAGAACGCGTTCGTGCCGTAGAGCGCCGACCCCGGGCCGCGCACGACCTCGATCCGCTCTTCGTCGAGGAGGTCGCCGCGCGCGTCGTAGCCGACGTAGCTCGAGCCGAGCAGGTCGTCGTTCATCACGTGGCCGTCGGTGAGCACGAGGACGCGGTTGCCGTAGTCCTGCGGCTGGCTGAAGCCTCGGAAGCCGAGCGAGGTGTAGCTCCGATCGTTCGTCTGGTAGATGCCGCGGAGGCCGCCGAGCGCCTCCCAGACCGTCTGGTAGCCGAACGCGCGCAATTCTTCTTGCGGGAGGATGTTGACGCTCGCGGGCGCGTCGAAGATCGACTCCGCCTGGCGCGACGCGGCGGTGACCTCTTGCTGGAGCCGCAGGCGGATCTGGACCGCGGTCTGCTCGTCGGCGGTGACCTCGATCGTCTCCTCGAACGGGCGGAACCCCGAGCGCAGGATGCGGATCGTGTGCGTGCCGACGGGCACGCGCGGGAGCACCGTGGGCGTGAAGCCCATCGCGGTGCCGTCGACCTCGATCAGCGCGCCGCGCTCCTGCACGTCGACGAGGACCGAGCCGGTCTCGAGCTCGAGGCCCACCACGCGGCGGAGCTCCTCGCGCGGGCCGACCGTCACCTCGAGCCGGCTCGTCTCGTAGCCCGGCGCCGAGACGATGAGCGTGTGGTTGCCGGGGACGAGCGGCACGTCGCCGGGGACCGTCCCGGCCACCGCGCCCTCCGCGTCGTCCACGCGCACCTCCGCGCCGGCGGGCTCGCCGGTGAGGTGGACGGTGCCGAGGATCGGCACGAGCTGCAAGGCGACTTGCGCGGTCTCGCCGCGCCGCGCGGTCGTGTCCGCGGAGGCCGGCTCGTAGCCTTCGCGCTCGAGGATCACCCGCACGTCGCCCGGCTCGACCGCGAGGGTGCGCGGGGTCTGGCCGCGCGAGCCGAGCTCGACGCGGCCGAGGAAGATGTTCGCGCCCGGCGGCGTGGACTCGAGCC
>JAYRVK010000706.1:0-8091 GCA_041918555.1 Sandaracinaceae bacterium | reverse complement strand
TATCCGGGCGGCGCGCGTGGGGGACCCGCGACAGTGTTTCGCCGCGGGGGCGGCGCCCCCCCCCCGCGCTCCGTCACTCGCAGAGGCCGCTGGTCGTGTTGCAGGTGCGGCCGGTGCCGCAGTCGGTCGCGGCGCACGCGGGCTGGCAGGCGCCCATCTCGCACCCGTACCCGGGGCGGCAGTCCGTGTCCATCGCGCACGAGTCCACGCACACGCCGAGGTCCGGATCGCCCGCGCCGTCGTCGACGCACGCGGTGTCGGTCGGGCACGCCGCCTCGCGGCCGGTGCCGCGGAGCCGGCAGCCCGGGTAGGTGCACGTCCCCGCCGGCCAGCCGTCGTCGGCCTCGGTCAGGCAGCGCCCGCCCGTGCAGTCCTCCGCGGCCGCGCAGGGCTCGCCCGTGTTCGTCGGTACGAAGGGCTCCGTGCACAGGCCCGTCCCGAGGTTGCACTCGAAGCCGTCGTTGCCGCAGACCATCGAGTCGTCGCAGCCGGGCACGCACGCGGTCGGGCTCGCCGGATCGGACGCGTCCGCGGGCCTGCAGTCGTAGCCCACGCGGCAGTCGACCTGCGCGGCGCACCCGTCGAGGCACACGCCGAGGCCGCCGGTGCCCTCGATGCAGACGCCGTCGCCGGGGCAGCCGGTGCCCGCGACGGGATCGCAGCCCGTGGCCACGCAGTAGCTGTCCGGCCAGCCGCTGCTGCCCTCGCTCAGGCATACGCCGCCCGTGCACGGGCCGCGGCCCATCGAGCAGATCTGCCCGAGGTTCGCCGGATCGAAGGTCGGCCCGCAGTAGTTGCCGTTCGTGCTCGCGACGCACTCCTGCCCCTCGCGGGTGCAGCCGGTGTCGTCCTCGCACGCGAGGAGGCAGATGCCCCCGCGGCGGCCCGTCGAGACGCACGTCCCGTTGTCGGGGCAGCCCTCGCCGGTCATCGGGTCGCAGCCGAACGCGCCGCACGCCCCGCCCGGGATCCCGCTGAAGCGCTCCGAGAGGCAGAACGTGTCGGGCGGGCACATCGAGGTCTCCTCGCACGCGTCGCCGAGGGTGCCGCTCGGGTCGTGGCAGCTGCCCTCGCCGTTGAAGCCGCCGTCCGCGTCGCAGACGAGGCCGGTGCCGCACTCCGCGTCGACGTCGCAGCCGGGGAGGCACACGCCGACCGAGTCCGCGCAGCCGTAGCCGTCGCGCGCGCAGAAGTCGCCGTCGGTCGCCTCGAAGTCGCACGCCTCGAAGCAGGTCGCGCCGGTCATCGTCTCGATGCAGGTCGCGCCCTCGGCGCAGGGGAGGTCCTCCGCGCACACCGCGGTGCAGTAGCCGCCTGGGAACTCCGCGTCGCAGTAGGAGTCCTCGCCGTCGCAGTCGGCCTCGTCCCGGCAGGGGTCGCCGGTGTTCGCGGGGGGCACCCCCGCGTCCTCGCCTCCGTCCGGGAAATTCGCGTCGAAGGTGATCACCGCCGCGTCGGTGCCGCCGTCGTGGGTCTCGGTGCAACCGGCCGCCAAACCGATCGCCGCGAGAACCACCGTAAGGGTTCGCAGTCCGTTCATGTCCGTCTCCTGTCCGGCCGGGGGGTGACCGCGTGAAGCCCCGAGCGGCGGTCTTGGCCGGACCCAACCAGGCTCGAGGCGGCGGAACCCTTGCAGATGACGGCGTCGGGTTCAACCAGGGGCGTGCGCGTTGACGCGGGTTCGGGCTCCGCGATATGTGAGACGCGGAATGTCCGCGGTCACCCCCGACGCCTCCCCGCCCGCGGCGGTGCAGTTCTGGCCGCTGACCGACGTGGGCCGCGTGCGCGACCACAACGAGGACTCGTTCCTCGTCGACAAGAAGCTGAACCTCTTCATCGTCGCCGACGGCATGGGCGGGCACGCGGCCGGGGAGGTCGCCTCGCAGGTCGCGTCGCACACGGTGCGCGAGGTCCTCAAGGCCTCGGCCGACATGCTCCACCAGTTCGAGGCGGGGCACGGCGGGATCGGTCGACAAGACATCTTGCGATTGCTCGAGTCGGCGGTGCAGCAGGCGTGCTCCGCGGTCTACGGCGCGGGCCAGGCCGACGAGTCCAAGCGCGGGATGGGCACGACCATCGACGTGCTGCTCCTGATCGGCTCGCGCGGCTTCATCGCGCACGTCGGCGACTCCCGCGTGTACCTCTACCGCCAGGGCGCGGTCCACCAGCTCACCGAGGACCACTCGCTGATCAACGAGCTGCTCAAGCGCGGCCGCCTCAGCCGCGAGCAGATCGAGAAGCTCCAGTACAAGAACGCGGTCACCCGCGCGGTCGGCGTCTACGAGTCGGTCGAGGTCGACACCCTCGACTTCGACGTGCTCAAAGGCGATCGCTTCCTGCTCTGCTCGGACGGGCTGAGCGGCTACCTCGAGGAGGTCGAGCTCGCGCGGCTCTTCGCCGAGACCCCGGAGGACGCGCTCTCGCAGCGCCTGATCGATCTCGCGAACGAGCGCGGCGGCAAGGACAACATCACGGCGGTCGTGATCAAGGTCCCCGACGCCGAGAGCGGCGTCGACCGGCTCGCGCGCGAGGTGAACCTCAAGATGGAGGTCCTCCACAAGATGCCGCTGTTCCGGCACCTGACCTACCAGGAGCTGGTGCGCGTGCTGAACATCACGGAGGTCCGCTCGGCGGACACCGACAAGGTGTTCGTCGAGGAGGGCGACGAGGGTGACGAGCTCTTCATCGTGCTCACCGGGCAGGTCCGCGTGCACAGCGGCGAGGCGGTGTTCACGCACCTCGGGCCGGGCCAGCACCTCGGCGAGATGGCCCTCGTCGACAAGGCGCCGCGGAGCGCCAGCGTGAGCGCGGACGAGCCCAGCAAGCTCCTCGTGATCCGGCGCCGCGACTTCTTCGACATCATCCGCAAGGACCACGCGATCGCGGTGAAGCTCCTCTGGAGCTTCCTCGGGGTGCTCACCGAGCGGCTGCGCACGACGAACCTCCAGCTCGGCGAGGCCAAGGAGAAGAGCATGGAGATCGCCACCGAGCTCGCCGACGAGCTCCTCAGCTCGCCGGAGTCGGAGTAGCGGTTGCGGCGATCGAACGCGCTGGCGCTCGGGCTGCTCCTCGCCGCGTGTGGGGAGGACCCCCTCCCGACGCCGCCGCCCGAGCCGCCGCCCGACGACGTCGAGGACCCCGCGACCGACGACGGGCACGCGCCGCCGCCGGACCCTCCGCCAGGGCGCCTCGTGCGGCTGACCGGCGCGGTCGTGGTCGACGGCGCCGAGGCGAGCGCGGGGATGGAGCTCGACGCCGAGGTGGCGATCGTGGTGCCGGAGGGGGCGCAGGCGGTGGTGCAGCTCCGCGACGGGGGGCGGCTCGAGATCGACGGCCCCTCGCGCGTGGTCCTCGTCCAGGACGCGGCCGCGCAGGCGATCCTGGTCGGTGGCTACCTCTACGCGGCGCAGCCTCCCGCGGGGAACGCGCCCCGGCCCCCGCTCCGGGTCGCGAGCCCCGCGGTCACGGTGGAGATCGGGCAGTCGGGCGAGATCTACCTCGCCGCGTACGACTGGAGCGGCGCGGCGTGGGTGAGCGTGCTCGAGGGCGCGGCCGAGGTCTCGGTGGGCGAGGCCGACGCGCGGCACCGCGCGCGCACGGTGGAGCTGCCGGCAGGCCGCGCGGTCGCCGTGCCGCGCCGGCTGTCGGAGCCGACCGAGGGGCCGACCCGGCTCGCGGCGGCGCGCGAGGCGGCGCGGGCGCTCGCGGGGGGCGCGCCGGAGGAGATCGATCCGGCGCCCGAGCGCGCGGCGCTCGCCGCGCAGGTCGGGCAGCTCGACGAGGCGCTGCGCTGGCTCGAGACGGAGACCCGCCGCGGGCGCGACCTCACGAGCCAGCACCGCGAGGCGGTGCGCGCGGCGAACCAGGAGGAGTCGACGCGCATCCAGCGCGAGCTCGTCGGCCACTCTCAAGAGCTCTACCGCCTCCGGCGGCTCGCGACGACGCGCTGGGAGCGGGTGCGCGCCGAGCACCTGCGGCAGACCACGCGCGGCACCGCGGCGCCGAACGAGGATCCGGTCGGGATGCGCGCCGACCGGGTGGACGGGCTGCTCGGGCAATAGCGTTGACGCCCGATCGGGCGGGCTCGTATCCTCGCGGTCGCGATGCGGTGGCTTTCGCTCGCGCTCGCGGGCGCTCTCGTGATCCCGTGCCTGGCCTCGGCGCAAGAGGACGGAGACCTGCGCCTCATGCGCGAGCCGCACTCGTGGGTCGACGTCGCCGACGCGTTCGACGACGAGGACCCGTTCGACCTCAACGTCCGCCTCGGCTACCGGCACGAGTACACCTACGCGAACATCCAGCGCGAGAACGGCGGGCTCATCCCCGGCGCCGATCCGCACCGCGGCGCGCAGAACTGGGTCGACATCGCGCACTCCACGACGAGCCGCAACATCCTCGATCTCGGCCTCGACATCGGCATCTTCCGCGACCTCGCGATCTTCGCGAACCTGCCGATCATCCTCAGCGACGACCGGCGCCTCGGCCCCGTCGCGGGCGGGCCCGACCCGACGCCGTTCCTCCAGGCCGACGCCGACGGCGACGGGAACCCGGCGAACGACGCGCCGCTGTTCTCCGTGCCCTTCGACTCGCCGACCCGCTCGGGCCTCGACTACATCGAGGCGGGCCTCGTCTGGTCGATCTTCAACCAGCACCGCGAGCGCGAGCTGCCGACCTGGCTCCTGATGGTGTCGGGCCGCTTCAACGTCGGCGATCCACTCATCCCCTGCACCGCGGGCACACAGGGCTGCCGCAACTGGACGCAGAGCGGCGGCACGTGGACCTTCGCCGACGGCGGGACCGACGCGGGCGAGACGCGGGGCACCAACGCGCTCCGCATCGAGACGCGCTCCTCGTGGCGCTCCGGCTACGTCGAGCCCTACGCGGGCCTCTCGTTCCAGATCGAGTGGCCGGCGAACGCGGAGCGGTTCTTCCTCCCCGCGGGCAACATCCAGGGCTTCATCAACGATCAGCCCCCGATCGTCGGCGAGTTCACCGGCGGCCTCGCGATCCATCCGTGGGAGGACCGCTCGAGCTTCCAGCGCTTCACGATCGATCTGCGCTTCATGGGTCGCTACACGTCGGAGGGCCGCTCCTACTCCGCGCTCTTCGACGCGCTCGGGACCTCGAACAACCCCTACCTCACCGAGCTCACGCTCGAGGGCACGCCCGATCCGGGCACCGACCTGCGGACGGTCCCGTTCACCGGGCTCACCGACACGGCGCCCTACGCCTCGCTCGGCGGCCGCGTCGGCCTGCAGATGCGCGCCGCGCAGCTCGTGCAATTCCAGCTCGGGCTCGGCGTCTGGTACATCGAGCCGCACGTCATCACGTTCACCGACGCCTGCAACCCGAACGTGACGGACGTCCCGATGACCGATCCGCGCGTGGGCACGTGCCGGCGTGGCATCGTGAACCCGCACCACCGCACGGTGATCGATCTGCCCGGCCGCACCTTCCGCCAGAACGAGGGCGTGCAGCTCGACCTGAGCTTCCAGGTGATGGGGATGTTCTAGCGGGTCGCGAAGCGGCCCGCCCCCGCGCCACGCAAGTCGGCTTGCGTGGTCACGCGTCGGGGTCGACCCCCAGGGCGCGGAGCTTCGCGGCCAGCGCGTCGGCGCGCTCGCGCTCCTTGTCGGCGCGCTCGCGCTCCTTGTCGGCGCGCACGCGCTCCTTGTCGGCGCGCACGCGCTCCGCGTCGGCGCGCTCCGCTCCGGTCGGGATGATGGTTCCGTCCGCGAGCCGCCACCGCAGCCACCGCTCGTCCATGCCTTCGAACGCACCGCGCCAGTCGGTGAGGCCGAGCCCCACGGACTCGAGCCACGGCTCGGTCATGGCTTGGTAGAGGTCGCCGCGGAGCTCGAACACGTGGAGCGCGGGCTCCCCCAGCGTCCCGAGGCGATCCCACACGACGTAGTGGGTGACCCGCATCCGCGCGTACCGCGCGCGGCGGAGGCCGAGCTCGTCTCCGTCGCGCTGGCTGACGATCTCGATCACGACGTCGGGCGGCTTGCCGAACTCCCAGATGAAGTAGCTCCGGTGCTTCTTCTCCTCGAAGCTCGGCGGCGCGTCGACGTCCACGCTGAGCAGCACGTCGGGCGCCGTCGGGGGCTCGTGCACGGATCCGACCACGGCCACGTTGGAGGCGACGAAGAAGGGGCGCCGCGCTCCGTCCTCGCGCGGCGGCGGTCCCGACCAGCTCGCGTAGAGGGGCTCGGTCAAGAGCCGCATCTGCTTCTCGGAGTGGAGGTTGTCCACGGGCTCCCCGTCCTCGATCACGATCGGCCCGACGTCGGGGAGCTCGTCGGCGTCCGCGAAGCGCTCGGGCTCGGTGGTCATGACGCCTCAGTGTGGAGCGCCTCGCGCCCTCACGGCAACACGGGCTCGCCGACTTCCTTCTGGAGGAACTTCTTGAGCTTCCCCTGCAGGCGCTTCTCGATCTGACGCACGCGCTCGCGGCTCACGCCGAACTCGTCGCCGAGCTCCTGCAGCGTGCGCGGGTCCTCGGCGACCAGGCGATCGCGGAAGATGATCGCCTCCTTGCCCGCGAGGGTCTCGCCGTACTCGCGGATCTTGTCGGTGAGCATCCGGCTCACCTCCTCGTTCGCGAGCCAGTCGTCCACGCGCTCGCCGGGCGAGGGCATCAGCTCGACGCGCGCGGTCGGCCGCCCGTCCGCGCCCGCGCTCACCGGCGCGTCGAGCGACATCTCGCCGCCGCCGAGGCGACGCTCCATGTGCGTCACCTCCTTCTTCGGCACGTCGAGCCGCTTCGCGATCAGGTCCGCGGTGGGCTCGATGCCCATCGCCGCGAGCTTGGCCTTCTCCTTCTTGAGGTTGAAGAAGAGCTTGCGCTGCGCCTGCGTGGTCCCGAGCTTCACGAGCCGGTGGTTGCTCAGGATGAACCGCAGGATGTACGCGCGGATCCACCACGCCGCGTAGCTCGAGAGCTTCACGCCCTTGTACGGATCGTACTTCTTCACGGCCCGCATGAGGCCGATGTTCCCCTCCTGGATCAGGTCGAGGAGGTTCTTGTACGCGCGCCGGTAGTCGTACGCGATCTTCACCACGAGGCGCAGGTTCGCGGTGACGAGGCGCGCCGCCGCGTCGACGTCGCCGGTCTTCGCGTAGTGCACCGCGAGCGTGTGCTCCTCCTCGCGCGACAGCAGCGGGTAGCGCGACACGTCGCGCATGTAGGCCTGCAGCGGATCGCTCCGCGCGATGGAGTCGCCCTTCGCGCGGCCCCGCGCGACCCGGACCGGGAGCGCCGCGACGGCCTCGGACTCGTCGACGATCTCGGCCTCGATCACGTCGCCGTCGAGGAGCGGATCGCCGAGGACCGGCTCGTCGTCGTCGACGCGGTCGTCTCCGCGGTCGTCGCCCGCGGGCTCGTCGTCCTCCCCGCGCTCCTCGTCGTCCGCGTCGTCGCGATCGTCCGGCTCGGGCGCGTCCGCCTCGTCCTCGGGGAGCTCGTCGTCGATGTCGTCGGGATCCGGCAAAATCACCCTCGCGAGGGGCGATGAGCATGCAATGGCCCCCAACCAGCGTCCAGCGCTCGCTATTCTGTGCGCCATGCGCTGGCTCCTCGGGCTCTGTGCGTGGCTCGCGTCCTCCGTCGCGCTGGCGAACGGCTCGTACACGCACGTCCACATCTCGCAGCTCGCGGCCGACGGGCTCGGTCCCGGCGAGCTGGCGACCCTGCTCGCCGTGCCCGAGAACCGCGCCGCGCTCGAGGCGGGCTCGATGTTCCCCGACTCGGGCTACTCGATCGACGATCCCTACGGCGAGCTCACGCACTGGGAGCCGTTCCTCGGCGCGCTCGTGGCGCGGCTGCGGGCAACCTTCGCCGGCGACTACTCGTCGCCCGAGGCGCAGCGCGCGGTCGCGTTCCTCCTCGGTGTCGCGTCGCACGGGATGGCCGACCAGAGCTACGACACGACGCTCCTCGATCGCGCCTACGAGGTCGACGGCCCCGAGGACGCGGAGCGTCCCGTCGATCAGTTCGCCGACTACTTCCTCGTCATCGACGATGACGTGGTGTTCACCGTCGAGCCGTGGGCCCCGTACGCCGAGCTCGTCCCCGCGATCGCGGCCGCG
>JAYRVK010000705.1:0-3190 GCA_041918555.1 Sandaracinaceae bacterium | reverse complement strand
TCTTCGGCAGCTCGGCGCGGATCGTCTCGTCCTCGCCGCGGATCGATCGGAGCGAGATCATGACCTGCGCCGAGTACTCGATCGCGGAGGACCACTTCGCGCTCGCCAGCGCGTCGATGTTCTCGGCGGATGAGGTCGAGCGGTAGCCGGCGCGACCCATCTCGGAGGTCGCGATCGCGATCACGCCGTACGTCGCGGCGGCCGTGCGGATGGCGCGCGAGCGGAGCTCGACGGCCATCGCGAGCCCGACCTCACGCTCCGCGACGAGCTCCGCGTCACAGCGCGCGGTCTGGATCGAGTCGACGCCGAGCATCGCTCGGCCCGATCCCGCGGACGCGGCGAGGTCGCGGGCCGCGCCGTCGATGGTCCACGCCGCGTCATAGAGCCGGATCGGGAGCGCGCCGATGGTCGCGCGCATCCGTGCGAGTGAGCCCGGCGCGCGGGTCTCGCACTCCTCGCGCGTATGCCCAGCGCGCTGGGCGATCCGGGTGAGGACGCCCGAGGGGTCTTCATCGACGGCGAGGAGCCCGACGACGATCCCGCGGCGCGCGTACTCGTGCGCGAGCTGCACGAGGAGAGCTGTCTTGCCCGCGTCGGGCGCACCCACGATGTACCAGGGCGCGCCGTAGACGGGCCCGCCGCGGGTCGCGGCGTCGAGGGTCTCGAGGCCCGTGGGCTCGTGGGCGAGCGGGCCGGCGGCGCGCCACTGCTCGAGGATCGTCGCGGGCGTAGCTGCCACCGCGGCGGGACCGGACGGCGCCGCGATCGCACCGAGCTCCGTGCGGAGCCGCTCGGCGAGCGTCGCGGCGGCCGGGGCTCCGCGGGGCGCGGAGATCTCCGCGATCCCGGCGCGCAGGGTGGCGAGGACGGTGGCACGGCGGGACTCCTCGGCCGCGAGGCTCGGTCCGTCCGCGGGTCCGGGGTCGGTCATCACGAGGCCCTCCGCGTCGCGCGTCCGCCCGAGGGCGGGTCCCATGCCCATCGCGCGGCGCCCGCGTCGATCGCGTCGCCGATCGTGCGCACGACCTCGGCCTCGCGCCCGCGCATCCCCGCGGCGCGCGCGGCGGCGAGGAGCTCGTCGAGGATCTCCCCGCGCGTGAGCCACTGGCCGGGGATGAGCCCGCCGGCCCGCCGAGCCGCGGCATGCACGGTCGCGTGGCGCTCGCCCTCGGGGGCGGCGGCGAGCTCGCGGGCGAGTCGCTCGAGGGTGGCGCGGGCGTAGCGCCGGCCGGAGGTGTCGCCGGCTCCGTCGTCGCGCGGACGCGGGGTGTAGGGTCGCACGTCGCTTTGTCCTCGCGGCTCGGGGCGATCGGCGAGGTCGGCGGCCTCGCGGTAGTCGCCGAGCCACACCTCGGGATCGCCGGGGAGGATCCCGGAGCGCGCGGGGATCGGGTCCGTGAGCGGCTCGACGTAGATCGGGCGCGCGGTGTAGATCGGCTGGACCGCGCGATAGATCGCGACGTCGACGGGCGCGCGCGTCGCGCGCGCCCATGCCTCGAGATCGGTGCGCCCCGCCGGGCGATCGAGGTAGTACCAGAGGCGCGCCGACACGCGCGAGAGGTCGCCCGTCCCAGCCGACGAGGTGAGCTGCGCGTAGCACGCGCCGCGGCGCCACTCGGGCGCGAGCTGCGCGCGGAGGGCCTCCATCGCGGCGCGCGCCTCGCGTGCATCGCGCACGTCGTATGGACGCGCGAGGGGGACGCGATCGAGGTCGTGCGCGACCCATCGGCGCGGGGTCTCGACGTAGCGCCCCGCGTCGCCCGTGTCGGGATCGTCGTGCAGGATCCGCCGACCGATCGTGCCGACCACGCCCTCGCGCGGCGCGCCTCGGATCACGAGGCACCGCGGCATCGCGGCGAGGCGATCGAGGAGCGCGGCGAGCTCGACGAGGGAGCGCACGGGCCGCTCCGTGGTCGCGTAGCGATAGCCCGCGTCGTAGTCGTCGCGGACGGCGCGTCCGTGATCATCGAGCCGCCATCGCTTCGTCGCGCGCCGCGCGGGCGCGCACGTGAGGACCGTCACCGTGTCGGAGGTGTCGACCTCGCCGATGTGGTCGGTCCGTCCGCCGCACTCGGCCGCGAGGGCGGCGGGGGAGAGGGTGGGGACGTCCCACGGGATCTCGTCCGCGCCCGTCACGCCGTCACCTCCTCCGGGGCCGGCCACGTCGTGCGGATCACGGCGACGCGGACACGCTCGCGCGAGCGGATGCCCGCCACGTCGAGCGCCGCCGCGTACCAGCACGCGCGCTCGTGGAGCGCGCGCGCGACGCGAATCCTCCGGCGCTGTGCCGCTGCGTGCGGCCCGCGTCGGCCGCGGTAGTACGCCTCGAGGGCGTCGAGATCGAGGGCGAGCATCGCGGCGTCCGTCGCGGCGGCGCTGCGCGCGCGCTCCATCGCCTCGTCCGTCGCGCTATCGGGTTGGCGCGCCGTCGCGGGCGCGCGTAGAGTGTGGTGGTCCATGTCGTGTGGTCCTCGCGCCCGGCGACCTAGGGGGGTCGACCGGGCGCAGCTACCTCAGCGGGACGCCTCGCGGGCGGGCTCGACGCCGAGGAGCCGGTCGAGCTCGGCGCGCGGGATGCGGACCGCGCCGCCGATGCGCGCGGCGCGGAGATCGCCGCGCGCGACGGCGCGATCGAGCGACCGGCGCGAGATCCCGAGGGCGGCTGCGGCCTCGCGCGGGGTGTAGGCCATCCGCTCGACGGGGGCCGTGCGCGCGATCGGGGGGGGGACCGTGGTGGGGTGCGTGTCCATACCGCGTCACCATCGGCCCGCGGTGACGCACGGTCGATGGAGCACTACTCCATTGACTTCGGCCGGCGTCTCGATCTACGCGCGCGAGCGGTCGCGTCAGCGGTGCGAGTGACCTCCTCGGCGCGTGCGGCGAGCTCCGCGCGTGCGGGCCCGATCTCCTTGCGCGCGGCTTCCGCGCCGAGCCGGAGCGCGCGACAGATCCCGACGATCCGATCCCCCGCGCCGCCTCGCGGATGGAGCCATCCCGCGACCGCATCGGCGAGGTCGGAGCGTGCGTCGTCATGCGCCGCGATCCGCGCGGCCAGGGCCGGTGCGGCGAACGCGATCTCCGCGAGCGCGCGCTCGAGGCCGCCCCCCTCGCGCGCGGCCCGATCGACCGCCTCGATCACGATCCGGCGCGCGACCGCAAGGTCCGTCGCGTCGCGCCCGCTCACCGCGCC
>JAYRVK010000704.1:0-1515 GCA_041918555.1 Sandaracinaceae bacterium | reverse complement strand
TCGTGCTCGACGACCTGCACGCGGCCGACCCCTCGTCGCTGCTCCTGCTCTCGTTCCTCGCGCGCGACCTGCGCGCGACCCCGCTCATGATCGTCGGGACCTACCGCGAGGTGGAGGCGCGGCTCGGCGAGAGCGCGGCGATCTTCGCGCGGCTGTCCCGCGACGCGACCGTGCTCGCGCTCCGTCCGTTCGAGCGCGGCGAGGTCGCGGAGCTCGTCGCGCGGTCGACCGGCGCGAGCCCCTCGGACGAGCGCGTGGACGCGCTCCACCGGCAGACCGAGGGCAACCCGCTCTTCCTGCGCGAGCTGCTCCAGCTCGGCGGGGAGGCGACGCGGCCCTCCGAGGGGATGCGCGAGGTCGTCCGCGCCCGGCTGGCCCTGATTCCGACCGAGACGCGCGCAGTGCTCGAGGCCGCGGCGGTCCTCGGGCGCGAGCTGGATCTGACCCCGCTGGCGGCGATGATGGGCGCGCCCGAGCTGGACGTCGTCGCACGGCTCGGCCCAGGCGCCGATGCGGGCGTCGTCGAGCCGCTCGTCGCGCGGGGAGGGTGGCGGTTCACCCACGTCGTGCTGCGCGACGGGCTCTACGACGACCTCGCGCCCGCGCGTCGCGCGGCGCTCCATCGCGCGGCGGCGCGGGCCCTCGAGTCGCGCGTCGGCGAGCCGCCGTCGGCCGAGCTCGCGCACCACCTCCTGCACGCGATCGGCGCGGTGGAGGTCGGCGAGGCGGCCGACGCGGCCCTCCGGGCCGCCGAGCGCGCCATGCACGTGTTGGCCTTCGAGGACGCGATCGGCGTCCTCGCGCGGGTCCACGAGCGCCTGCTGCACGCGCGAGGAGAGGAGCACCGCGCGTTCGAGGTCACGCTCGCGCTCGGGACCGCGCGCATCCTCGCGGGCGACGTGCACGAGGGCAAGAAGGATTGCCTTCGTGCAGTCGATCTCGCGCGCGCGCTCCGCGACGGTGAGCGCCTGGCCCGCGCGGTCATCGGCGGCGCGTGCGAGCACGTCCCCGTCGTGCGCGACGAGCCGCTCATCGCGCTCCTGACGGAGGCCCTCGCGGCGCTCCCCCCCGGCGACGGCGCGCTGCGCGCGAGGTGCATGGCGCACCTCGCCGCGGAGCGGCAGCCGGAGCCGGACCCCGAGGGACCGATCGCGCTCGCGCGCGAGGCGGTCGCGATGGCGTGCCGCCTCGGCGACGTCGAGACGGAGCGCTTCACGCGCTCGTTCGCGGGGCTCGCGATGATGACCTACGGCGACCTCGACGAGCGGCGCGCGAACGACCGCGAGGTCCTGCGCCTCGCCCTCGCCGCGGCGGACAAGATCCTCGCGCAGCGCGCGCACCTCCTGGCGGGCGGCACCTGCCTCGAGCGCGGAGATCGCGCGGGCGCCGACGCGCACTTCGCGGAGTACGAGGCGCTGCTGCGGCTCCGTCACGAGCGGTACCGCTGGATGTCGAGCGTGCTCCGCATGGACGAGCTCCTCGGCGCGGGCCGCTTCGACGAGGCGGCGCGGATCT
>JAYRVK010000703.1:0-2408 GCA_041918555.1 Sandaracinaceae bacterium | reverse complement strand
TGGCCGCCGTGTCGCTGCCCGTCGTCCTCGCGCTCCTCGTCGCGATCGTGTTCCCGATCGCGACCGATGTCGGGCTGCGTTCGGTCCTCGGGCTCCTCGTCGCGGGCGGGGTCGCCGTCGTCGCGGCCGCCCTCGGGGGCGCCGCGCTCGGCACGAGCGAGCCCGGCCGCCTCGGCGCCGCGTCGCTCGCGGCGACCCTCGCGGCCCTCGGCGCAGTGGCCTTCGCGGCCGTAGGGGAGCTGAAGCTCGCGGAGAGTGCGGGGCTCGGCGGCTTCGCGAGCGCCGACGCCGAGAGGGGCAGCGTCGTCATCGCGCGCTCGGTGGCCGCGCACGGCGCGGCGCAGTGGTCCGCGTACGCGCTCGGGCTCGCAGTGATCGTGGCGCTCGGCGTGGTCGGGGCGCTGGGCGTACGGCGCCGCGCGACGAGCCGCGGCGCGCTGCTCGACACCGGGATCGCGCTCGGCTGCCTGCTCGTCGCCGCGGCGCTCGGGCTCGGCTCGCACGCGCGGCGCGTCGAGATCGTCGAGCCGATGGGGGACGACGCGAACCTCGACGGCGTCGAGCTCGTCGAGATGCCGCCGGAGGCGCGACCGGGGCAGCTCTTCGGCCACGTCGTGGTGGTCGACGCCGACGGCGTGCGCTGGATCGGCCGCGAGGGCGTCTCCTTTGGCGAGGGCCACGCCGCGCTCGTCGAGCGCTTCCGCGACACCACATGGGTGCAAGACATCGTGCTCGATGCGGGGGCCGACGGGGAGGACCTCGCCCGTGCGCTCGCCGCGATGCAGGGGGCGGGCATCCCGGAGGCGCGGATCTACGGCGAGCGGGCGGGCAGCGACACCGCGGCCGGCGCGCCCGCGGTCCTCGCGCAATTCCTCGAGAGCCCCGCGGCGGTCCCCCTCGACGTGTGCGACCTCGCCGAGGATACCCCGAGCGAGCGCGTCGGGCGGATCACGAGCGGCGGCGACCTCGAGGTGACCGAGCGCGCGACGGGCGCCGCGGCCGACCTCGATCCGTACGGCTACGACCACGTCGAGGTCACCTTCGATCCGCGGGCCGACGCGCCCAGCCTCGTGCGCGGGCTCGCGCGGGGAGTGGGGCAGTTCTCGACGATGCTCGCGTTCTGCGCCCGGCCTGCAAGCTGACTTGCGATCATTGTTCCGAGCTACGGACCCTCTGCCCACCGATCTCGGGTCGTCGATCCGCGGAGGAAACGGATCCGCGTGCGGTCCGATAGACTGTCCACCTCGATGACCCTCTTCGACCCCTGCCACAGACCGTTCCCCGAGTCGGCGGTGTTCGTGAACCACGAGCAGCGGTGGATGATGCCTCCGCGCGTGACGCCCCCGTGGTTTCATCCGTTCGTCCAGACGGGCGGGCTACGCCCAAAGCTCCGGCGTTCATGGACGCGTGGAACTACTACGACGCCAGTCCGAAGGGCGTGGAGATCCGGAGCGTCGATGGGCGCGTTCTGGGCGAGGGCACAGGGATCGGATCTGCCTCCATCATGTACTTCGATCTGCACGAGTGTCGTCACCACCCGGTCGCAGAAGATGGGGTCATGGTCCTCGAGCTCGGTCACGCCCTCCACAACCACTGGGCATTCACGTACCGGATGAAGGGCCGGGCGCTCCCGCTCCCGCGCCGCTACTTCTACCCCTTCAGCGAGGAGTTCTTCGCCCAGGTGATCATGAACATGTACTTGGTCGAGCTCGGGCGCCCCCCAATCGTCGGCTACAACAGCTGGGCGCACGGCCTCGAGGCCAAGCCGCACCACGCCCACCGCCTCCCGATGGGGCGCTCGGAGCTGTTGCGCGACGCCACTACGCGCAAGCTCCGCGAGCTCGAGCAGAGTTTCCTCGGCGACATCATCCGAGGCGCCCCGAACGCGCGGATCCTCTTCTCCGACCTGTCGAAGCTCGCGGTGCCGTACAACCCCTTCCGCGACATCGATGACCCCACGGCGCGCGTCTACCTGCCCGGTCGCCAGTGACGTCAGTCGTCGACCTCGAGCGCCATCTGGGTCCACGCGTCCAGATCGATCGCAAGGAAACTTGCGGTACCACCGGGCGCTGCCACCGAATGCGTTCACCTCCGCAGCTGTCAGCCGTCGGGCTATCTCGTGATCCACCGGCGATTTCGTCTCGGTCTGGTCGCTCGTTGAAGTGCGTGGGACGAGGGCCCAAAGCGAGACGCGCAGGAGGAGCGACGGCGCCGTAGTGGCCGCTGCTGTGCCACGCGCAGGCCAGGTGAAGGCCGCCGAAGGCGCCCGCGGAGCGGGGCGGAGCGCCAGCGCAGCGCCTTGACGCGGACGAGCACGGCGACACGACCTCGGAGGCGCCGGCGCGGGCTGGCTCGCAGACCGAGAGGCGGTGGCGGTGGCATCACGAAACGCGATGAGCGATTCCCGG
>JAYRVK010000702.1:0-2701 GCA_041918555.1 Sandaracinaceae bacterium | reverse complement strand
GGCGGCGTGCTCCTCGCCGAGGGCGCCTCCGTGACCGAGCTGGACGCGACGGGGAACTTCGACGCGGCGCCCGGCGCGGGTGGGTTCTTCGTCAACGGGCTCGGGCTCGAGGGCGCGGGCGCGTCCGGGCAGGCGCTCTATTTCCTCGACCCCGCGGGCCCGACCGCCGCGCAGATCGTCACGGGCGTGGGCTCCGCGAGCGGCGGCGTCGCGCTCGGCGAGGACTACGCGCTCGTCGGGGGCCTCGACGACGCCTTCGTCGGGCACGTCCACGCCGTCTCGCGCGCCGCGCTCGAGGCCGCGGCGGCGGGTAGTGCCGCGATCGCGGATCCGCCCGAGGTCCTCGCCGCCGCCGGCGGTCCGCTCGGCTCCGCGTTCGCGCTCGTGCACGAGTCGATCGTCCTCCCGCGCTACGACGCGAGCTTCGCGCTCGAGGCGCTCGAGGCGCACCCGGTCGAGGCGTGGTCCGAGGCCGACGGCGCGACGCTCGGGGCCGCGAGCGATCTCACGACGGGGCCGACCTTCTCCGCCGCCTTCGCCGCCGCCGAGGGGGCCACGCTCCTCCGGTTCGCGGAGGGCCTGCTGCTGGTCGAGTAGTTGCAATGGCTCGGATCGACATGACGATCCGGCACACCCTGACACTCGTTTGCCTCCTCGCCCTCGGCGCAGGCGGCTGCAACCTGAGCCATTCCATGCAGGATGACGGGGGCCCCCCTCCGGCGGTCGACGCGGGGGGGGGCGTGTGCTGTGAGGCCGTCCTCACCCCGCCGCCGCCCTGCTCGGGCGGTCCGGCGTTTCCGGCGCCGGGCGGCGGATGGGCGCCGTCCCTCGCGGAGTGCACGTACCGCCTGACTGGTTGGACGGGGGGCGGATACGAGCTCCGCGTGGACGCGCACGGCTGCGATCGCTGGGAGTCCCTCGGTCCGGCGAGCTGTGCGATCGACGCCGGGATGCCGCCGCCCTCGGACTGCGACGGGCTCGACGAAGCGCAGTGTCTCGCCACCGCTGGCTGTGTCCCGACCTACCACGACGCATGCTGCTCGAGCTGCGAGCCGGGCGCCGGCTGCGCGGACTGCGTGGACTGGGAATTCTGGACGTGCCGTCCCTTCGCCGACGCGTGCGAGGCCGCGCTCTGCTCGACGGCGAGCCCGTGGGGCTGCGGGATGGGCGAGCCCGACTGCTCCGCCGCCTCGCCCACCGGGCTCGGCTCGTGCTCGATCCCGGGCTGCGTCCCCGCGGTCGCCGCCGAGGGCTTCATGGAGCCCGTGGACCGCTGCGTCGCGGTCACCGCGTCGAGCTGCACCGTGGCGTGCCGCGCCGTCATGCCGAACTGTCCCGACGGCACCACCGCCGAGGGCGACGGCTTCTGCTGGACGGGCCGCTGCATCCCCGGCGACGTCTGTGGCCGCTGAAAACTTGACCACCCGACGCCCCCGGCGTCCTCTCGGCGCATGCGCCGACGCGTCCTCTGGGTCTCGCTCGCCTTCGCGTTCCTGAGCGGCGCTGCCGTCCTGGGGTGGGCCGGCTTCCGAGACCACTCGGCCGACGAGCTCGTCGAGCGCGCGCGCGCGAGGCTCGAGGCGCCGCTCACCGAGGCGCCGGGGCTCGATCGGATCCAGGCGTCGACCGCCGTGTCCCTCCTCGAGCGGGCGGAGGAGCTCGGCCGCGACGACGAGGAGGTCGTGGGTCTGCTCGCGTACGCGCGCGCGCTCGAGGACTACCAGCGCGGCGACCTCGTCCTCGCCGAGGGTGAGCTCACCAGCGCCTGGCACCGCCTCGGCGATCGCGCGGGCGTCCTCGCCCTGCGCGCCGCGGTCGCGCGCGGCCGCTCGCAGGAGACGGACGCGCGCGCTCACCTCGCGGCCGCGCTCGAGCGCGACCCCGATCACGTGCACGCCCGCCTGCTCGCCGCGGACGTGGCGCTCGACGACGACGAGGGAGCCCGGGCGCTCCAGCACCTCGACCAGCTGCTCGAGGGCTCGCCCGACGTCGCGCCGCTCCACAACCGGCGCGGCCTCGCGCTCGAGATCCTCGGCCGCGACGAGGACGCGGCTCGCGCCTACGAGCGCGCGGTCGGTCTCGACGAGCGCGCGCACGACGCGTGGATCAACCTCGGCCGGCTGCACCGGCGGGGGGCCCGGCACGCGGCGGCGCTCGAGTGCTTCGAGTCCGCGGTCCGCGCGGCCCGGACGGATCCCGACGCGCACCTCGGGCGCGGCCTCGCGCGCGCTGCCAACGGCGACGTGTCCGGCGCGCAGCTCGACTTCGCCCGCGCCGCCGAGCTCGCGCCGAACGACGCCGAGCCGCTCCTCGCGCTCGGTGATCTGCTCCGTGACACGCGCCGCTACGACGAGGCGATCGAGACGTACCGCCGCGCGATCGCGCGCGAGGACGCGGACGCGGCCTCGTGGCTCAAGCTCGGCAACGCCCTCGCCCTCGTCGAGGACTACCACGGCGCGGCCGACGCGTTCCGCCAGGCGCTCGCCCGCGTGCCCGAGCTCGCGCCCGCGCTCAACGGGCTCGGCGCGTCCCTGATGCATCTCGATCAGCGAGAGCCCGCGATCGTGGCCCTGGACCGCGCGGCCGAGCTCGACGTCGCCGACCCGAACCCGCTGATGAACCTCGCGCTCCTCTACGAGCGCGAGGGCGACACGGCCGCCGCGCGCGAAGCATGGATCCGCGCGCTCGAGCGCGACCCCGC
>JAYRVK010000701.1:0-5810 GCA_041918555.1 Sandaracinaceae bacterium | reverse complement strand
GGGCGCTGGTTCCTCGTCGAGCCCGGCAACGAGGACGTCGAGCTGGTGCTCGAGCTCGCGGGCGCCAGCGGGCGCGCGTGGGGCGAGGACCCGTCGGAGTCGCTCCCGGTGACGGTGCGCACGCGCCCGGACGGAGTCGTCGAGATCGGGCTCGCGCTGCCGGGGGACGACGAGCGCACGATGCGGATCTTCCTCTTCCCGCGCGGGCCGGGGAACGCGCTCGCCGTCGCGACCGGCGAGGGCGACGCGCGGATCGCGCGCCGGGCCGCGCCGGTGCCCGCGTTCCTCGAGGGCCGCTGGGTCGTCGCCGATCCTCGCGGCCGCGAGCCGCCGATGGCGTTCGACATCCGCGGCGATCACGCCGAGGCGGTCATCGACGGCGCGCCACGCTCGATGCAGCTCTACGGCCTCGCGCCGGACGGCCCGACCATCGACCTCGTCGCGCAGCGCGGGGAGGGAGGCGACGTCGAGTGGCTGCGCCTCCAGCCGGTGAGCCCCGACGTGCTGATCGTCCGGTTCGGGGACGAGGAGGAGTACCGCGTGATGCACCGCGAGGGCGCGGCGCCCGCGTGGCTCCACGAGCTCCGCGGCCCGACCCCGCTCGGGCCTGCGTCGGCGACCGCGCCGCCCGAGTGAGCGGCCTTGCGCCGGGGCCGCGCGCGCCCGAGGGATCCCGCATGCGTCGGTTCGCCATCGTCACGGGGGCCAACCGGGGGCTCGGCCGCGGGACCCTCGCCGCGCTCGCCGCCCGGGGGCTCGAGGTCGTGGGGACCGCGCGCGATCCGGCGGCGGCGCCGGGCGGCGCGCGGCTCGTGCCGCTCGACGTGACGGATCCCGCGAGCGTCGCGGCGCTCGCGGCGCACGTCCTCGAGGCGTACGGCGGCTGGGACGTCCTCGTGAACAACGCGGGCGTCGCGCTCGACGGCTTCGACGCGGAGATCGCGGCGCGCACCCTCGAGGTGAACCTGCGCGGCCCGCTGCGGGTCACCGAGGCCCTGCTCCCGCTCGCGCGCGAGGGCGCGGTGATCGTCAACGTCTCGAGCGGGATCGGCGAGCTGAGCTGCCTGCGCGCCCCGCTCCGCGCGCGCTACGCGTCGGGCACCCTCGAGCCGGCCGAGCTCCTCGCGCTCGCGGACGAGTTCGTGGCGCGCGTGGCCGAGGGCACCCACGCGGAGCAGGGCTGGCCGTCGAGCGCGTACGCGGTCTCGAAGGTCTCGCTCAACGCGTGGACCCGCTGGCTCGCGCGCGAGCTCGGCGATCGCGCGCGTGTCAACGCGGTTTGCCCGGGATGGGTGCGCACCGACATGGGCGGCCCGCACGCGAGCCGCAGCGTCGAGGAGGGGGCGGCCTCGATCGTGTGGGCCGCGACCCTCGGCCCCGACGGCCCGACCGGGAGCTTCTTCCGCGACGGGACGCAGATCCCCTTCTGATCACTCGCCGAAGTCGCAGCCGCTCGGCGGGCACGACGGCGGCGCGACGATCACCGCGTGCTCCTCGAAGAGCGCGCTCGTGACGAAGCGCAGGATCTGCTCGCGCGCGGCGGCGCCCGCCATCGAGCCGCGCGCGGCGAAGCCGTGCACGTCGAACATGTCGCCCGGCGGCGCGCGGAACTGGGTGATCGCGCTCGCGTCGAGGATCTCGTCCTCGGCCGTCGGCGCGACGCCCTCGATCGGCTCGAGCACGCCGCCGACGTGCACCGCGCCCGTCGCCACCGCGACCATCTCGGTGCCCGGGTTCGGGAGGATCGGGTCGCCCATGCTCTCCTGCACGAGGAACGCGGTCGGGTGCTCCACGAGCTCGTCCGCCCACGAGCAGCCGTCGGCGAGGTCGAGGTTCGTCTGCCCGATCGTGAGCGCGGTCGCGAGGTCGACGTCGTCCGCGTAGCGCAGCGCGAGCAGGTCGTGGATCAGGTCGAAGGTCACCGAGTGCCACACCCACTGGCCCCACGCCGCGCCCGGCACGTTGACCACCGCGTGCCGGATGTCGGGGTCCGAGCTCGCGTACACGACGCCCATGGTCCCTCCGAGCGAGCCGCCCACCCACATCGGGCGCGACGCGTCCGGGCGCCGGCCCGCCGCGGGGTTCGGCACCCCCGCGATCGTGTCCGCGGCGAGCGCGTCGGCGAGCGCGCCGCTCATCGCCCGCTGGATCGCCGCGCCGTGCGCGACCGCCTCCGCGAGGAACCCGGCCGCGCCGAAGCTCCCCGCGGTCATCTGCTGGAGGTTCGAGAACGTGAGGAGCACGTCGACGTCGGTCCAGCCGTAGAAGCGCAAGTTGACTTTCGCGATCCCGCGCGAGGCGAGGTCCGCGTCGAAGAGATCGTCGAGCTCGTTCCCGCCGGTCCCGTGGCCGTACATCACGAAGCGGTAGTCCCCCTCGCCCGCGGGGATCAGCACGCGGAACGGCGCGTCGGTGAGGCCCTGCTCGACCGGGAGCCCGTCGGGGCCCGGGACGAAGCCGCGGTCGCCGTCGAGCCACGTCGGCAGGCCCTCGAGGTGCCCGTGCACGATCAGCGCGATGCTCGGCTCCTCGGGCGTCTCGATCCGATCGACGCGCACCGTCGCGCTGGCGAGCGACGCGATCGCCTCGGCGCGCATGGACCGCAAGGCGGCTTGCGAGTTACTGGCGCTCCGGGTCGTGAAGTCCCACACGCGGAGCACGCTCGCCGGATCGATCCCGAGCGCGGCGAGGTGGGCGCGCGCGGGCGCGTGGTAGCCCGCGATCGCGGCCTCGTCGGCGGTCGCGGGCGGCTCGAGCCCGAGGGCCACGGTGGTCGCGCGCGACGGCGGGATCGGAGCCCCGTCCTCTCGCGCGAGCGCGTCGGTGATCACGACGAGGTAGTCCGCGTTGGGCTCGAGGATCACGCGCGGGTCGGCGAGCAGCAGGGTCCACGGGTCGTCCTCGTTGGTCAGCGTCTCGACCCGCAGCGGCACCTCCTCGAGCGAGCGCGGGTGATCGGGCTCGACCAGATAGAGGTGGATCCCCGCGCGCAGGCTCGCCTCGGCGAGCGGCGCCTCGAAGAGCGCGAGGAGCGGGGAGACCCGCGAGAACCCGTCGGCGAGGGCGAGCGAGCTCCCGTCGTCGCGCGGGTTGAGCGCGCCGACGTCCACGTCGAGGCGGAGCCCCGTCTCGGTCGTCGGATCGACGGTGGCGAAGGTGTTGGACGGCCAGGGCAGGAGGCAGCGCGCCGGCTCGAGGTCGTCGCACGCGGCGTCGCGGGGGGTCCGATCCCCGATCGCGCGATCCACGACCTCGAACATCGGGGGCGGCGCCTCGCCCGTGCACCCGACCCACGCGACGGCGGCCAGGGAAACGGCGATGATGCGTGCCACGGCGGGGAGCTTAGCGCCGCCGACGGGAGCCGCCGAAGATGATCGACTACGAGTCCAAGGACTGGATCGGGATCCTCGCCAATACGCGCGGCTCGGTGCTGCCGCGCCTGCTCGGCCGCATGGGCCTCGCGTTCGTCTTCGGCGCGGCCGCCGTGGGCGTGAAGCTCCTCCTCGACTTCCACGTGAACCCCGTCGCGCACGGCCTGATCGGCGTGGCCCTCGGCCTGCTCCTCGTGTTCCGCACCAACGCGAGCTACGACCGCTTCTGGGAGGGCCGCAAGCTCGTCGGGCAGCTCGTGATCGCGATCCGCGATCTGAGCCGCCAGATCTCGGTGCACGTGGAGCGCTCCGAGGATCGCCTCGCGCTGCGGCGCCTGATCCTCGCCTTCTACCACCTCGTCGTGCAGCGCCTCCGCGACCAAGACGACCTCGCCGCGCTCGCGCACCTCCTCGACGACGAGGAGCGGCTGCGCCTCGAGGGCGTGAAGCTCCGCGCGCCCGTGGTCGGGACGTGGCTCAGCGCGCGGCTCGCCCGACTCCTGGGCAGCGAGGCGGCCGGCGAGGTGCGCCTGAGCCGCATGGACGCGAACGTCGCCGCGATGATGGCTGCGCTCGCGGGCTGCGAGCGGATCCGGTTCACGCCGGTGCCCTTCGCCTACGCCCAGCACATCAAGGTGTTCCTCACGATCTTCTGCTTCACGTCGCCGTTCGCGATCGTCGACGGGCTCGGGCTCTGGACTCCCGTCGCCGCGGTCGCGCTGACCCTCGCGCTCTTCGGCATCGACGAGATCGGCGTCGAGATCGAGGATCCCTTCGGCACCGATCCGAACGACCTCCCGCTCGACGCGATCGGCGCCTCGCTCGCGGGCACGACCAGCGAGATGCTCGAGAGCGAGCCCCCGTGACGATCGCGAGCACGCTCTTCGCGCTGCTGATCGTCGCGAGCGTCGTCGCGATGCTCGCGCGCCGGCTCGCGCTGCCGTACACGGTGACCCTCGTCATCGCGGGCCTCCTGCTCGGCTACCTCGAGGCGAACGTCGAGTGGGTCGACCTCGACGCGGTCCGGCTCACCCCGGAGCTCCTCTTCGATCTGTTCCTCCCCGCGCTCCTCTTCGAGGCAGCGTTCCACCTGAGCTGGCCCTAGTTCCGGCAGAACCTCCGCGCGATCCTGCTCCTCGCGATCCCGGGCGTGCTCGTGTCGATCGCCCTGGGCGGCGTGCTCGCGTTCTGGCTCGAGCCGCTCGCGTCCGCGCCGCTCCCCTTGATGGTCGCGTTCCTCTTCGTGGCGATGCTCGCCGCGACCGATCCGGTGAGCGTCATCGCGCTCTTCAAGGAGCTCGGCGTCCCGAAGCGCCTCGCGGTGCTGATGGAGGGCGAGTCGCTCCTCAACGACGGAATCGCCGTCGTCGCGTTCGTGGTGGTCGCCGCGATGCTCGGCCTGCAGCCGCAGCCGGAGGCGGTCACCCCGTTCTGGGTCGCGCGCTTCCTGCTCTGGGAGATCGTGGTCGGCCTCGCGATCGGCGCGGCCGTCGGGCTCGCGGTCAGCTACGTCACGACCCTCGTCACCGATCACCTCGTCGAGATCATGCTGACGACCATCGCGGCGTTCGGGAGCTACCTCTTCGCCGACGCGGCGCACGCCTCGCCGGTCCTCGCGGTGGTCGCCGCGGGCATGGCCACCGGCAACGTCGGCGCGCGCTACGGGCTGACCCCGACGAACAAGATCGCGGTCGAGAGCTTCTGGGAGTACGCGGTCTTCGCCGCCAACAGCATGGTCTTCCTCCTGCTCGGCAAGGAGATCGACCTCTTGCGCATGCTCTCGCACTGGCTGCCGATCCTGATCGCGTGGGGGGTGCTCACGGTCTCGCGCTCGGCCGTGATCTTCGCCGTCGACCGCGCGCTCGCGCGCACCGGCGAGCGGCTCCCGCCTCGCTGGGCCGCGATCCTCGTGTGGGGCGGCCTCCGCGGCAGCCTCTCGATGGTCCTCGCGCTGAGCCTGCCCGCCTCGTTCGCGCAACGCGACTTGCTCATCGATCTGACCTTCGGCGTGGTCCTCGTCTCGATCCTCGTGCAGGGGCTGTCGATGAGCTCGGTCCTGAAGTGGGCGGGCGCGATCCAGGGCGGCGAGCACCGCGACGACTACCTGCGCCTGCGCGGGCGCCTGCGCGCGACGCGCGCGGCGCTGCACCACCTCGACGACTCGATCGCGAAGGGCGAGATCCACCAGTCGACCTACGATCGCCTCCGCGCGTCGTTGTCGGGCCGGGAGGCCGAGCTCGAGGAGGCGCTCGAGGGCCTCGCGACCGCGAGCGCGGGCGCGCGCGAGGCGGAGCTCGCGCTCGCGTCGGAGCGGCTGCTCGAGGTCGAGCGCAAGGCGATCCAAGAGGCCGAGAGCTCGGGGGCGCTCGAACCGGCGGTGGCGCGCGCGCTCCTCGACGAGATCACCGAACGCCAGCTCGCGCGCGATGAGGCCGGCGG